>JAFYIF010000115.1 GCA_017538775.1 Oscillospiraceae bacterium
ACACGAAAGGTCAGGATTTCCGTTCTGACCTTTTGTCTTGCCTCCTTAGCTCAGTCGGTAGAGCACGCGGCTGTTAACCGCGGTGTCGTAGGTTCGAGTCCTACAGGAGGCGCCATCCAACGGTATTGCCGTCACGTTATACCGTGGCGGCAATGCTTGTATGCAGCCCCTTATGGACCGTTAGCTCAGTTGGTCAGAGCAGCCGGCTCATAACCGGTCGGTCCGGGGTTCGAGTCCCTGACGGTCCACCAAGGCATCGTCAATCGCAAATCTAGGGGTTTAGCTCAGCTGGTAGAGCGGCGGTCTCCAAAACCGTAGGCCGAGGGTTCGATCCCTTCAACCCCTGCCACAAAGGTCCTGTCACGTGGGTGGCAGGGCTTTTGTTTTCCCTTGCCATGTCCTGCCATAAAAGCATCTCCGCGTTTCGAAAAAGCTGTTGTATACGGTGGAAAAATGTGATACAGTAAGTAAACCGCTGCCATGCGGCAGTGTAGGAAGCTTCTCATTCCGGAGGAACATACCATGATTACAAAACGACACATCATCCCACTCCTGCTATGCCTGCTTCTGCTCCTGTCCATCCCCGCCTTCGCGTCTGCGGAGGAGGTCGCTGCTGCGGAGGAACCCGCTACTGTGGAGGAATCCGCTGTTGCGGAGGAACCCGCTGCTGCGGAGGAGTCCACTGCTGCCGATGAGACCTATGTAAAGCTGCGGCAGGACCACGGCGTCTACCTGCACGGCAACGGGGATGGCACCTTCCGCCCCGACGCCAGCCTGACGAGGGCGGAGGCCAGTACGATCCTCTACAACCTGCTGGCCGACCAGAGCCTGGGCAGCCTGACGGTGGAATATGAGGATGTGGTCGACGGGACCTGGTTTGCCACGCCCATCCGCACCCTGGCCTCCCTGGGCCTGTACGGGGAGCCGACGGGCGCGTTCCGTCCGGACGAGCCCATGCTCCGCAGCGAGCTGGTGGAGCTGCTGGCCCGCACGGTCCCGGCGGGCACGGAGGCGACCAGCGCCTTTTCCGACGTGCCCCCGGAGGACCCGCTCTATCCGGCGGTCTCCATCGTGACCTCCCGGGGCTGGATCGTGGGCTATGAGGACGGCACGTTTCGGCCCTCCGACAGCCTGACCCGCGCCCAGGCCGCCACGATCTTCAACCGGATGCTGGGCCGCAGCGCGGACCCGGAGGTCTGTTCCACGGACTACGTCAACTGCTTCACGGACATCCAGGTGGGCCAGTGGTTCTACGGCGACATTCTGGAGGCCGCCGTGGAGCACAGCGCCCAGCGGGAGGGCGACCGGGAGACCTGGCTGGACTACCCCCGCCCCTACACGGTGCGCATGCACATGGGCAGCCAGGTGACGGAGGTGCTGGTGAAGCGGGGCGGCACCCTGGAGTCCCTGCCCCAGCAGGACGCCCAGGGCCGCGCCATCACCGCCTGGGTCACGGGTACCAACGCCGACGCGGAGCTGACCGCCTCGATTTCGGCGGACACCGACTACTACGCCCTGTTCGCGCAGCAGTTCGCCAGCGACCACTGGCAGTATGCCGAGTTCTTCTCTGACGGCTATTTCCGCCCCGCGTGGTACGCCACCCGCTCCTTCGTCTGCAACATGTTCTATACCCAGCTGGCGAGCAAGAGCCGGGGTTCCTACTCCGCCGACTTTTCCGACGTGGCGGACGGCGCCGCCTATGCGGAGGCCGCCCGGACCCTGGCCTCTCTGGGTCTGCTGGACACCGCCAAAGGCTTCCGGGCCGACGACTACATCACCCGGGGCGAACTGGCTTCGCTCTTTGGCCGACTGAAGGGCGCCGGCAGCTCCACGCGCAGCTTCAGCGACCTGGAGACCCGGCCCCAGCTCCAGCGGGCCGCCGCCTGGGCGGTGGACCAGGGCTGGATCGAGGATGTGGGCGACGGGGCCTTCCACCCCAACCGCCCCCTGACGCGGGCGCAGGTGGTCGTGGCCGTGAACGGCTTCCTGGGCCGCCGCCCCGACACCCTCTCCGCCTCCCAGATGGATTCCCGTTTCCTTTTCCCCGACGTGCCGGCGGACCATCCGGCCTTTGCGGACATCATGGAGGCCACCGTTGCCCACAACTACACCATGGGAACCGAGGGCGAGTCCTGGAGCCGCTACTGGCGCGCCCGGCCCTCCATCGGACTCTGGATGAACTCCGACCAGGTGGTGAACGCCTCGGTCATCACCAACTCCGTCGGCTACCGCTATCTGGGCAACTGGTCCTACAACTATAACATGGACTACTCCGCCGGGCGCAAGGAGGCCTTCGTCAACGGGCAGGGCTATACCAGCCGCACCAACTATCTGGTCTGGGTCAGCATCCAGAACCAGAAGGTCTACATCTTCACCGGCTCCAAGTGGAACTGGAAGCTGTACAAAACCTTTGTCGTGGCCACAGGCGCGCCGGGCCACGACACCCCGGTGGGCGTCACCACCATCTACGGCCATCAGACGGGCTTCTTCACCGACCACTACTCCTGCTACAACGCCACGCTGTTCTACCCCGTTTCCGACTACGCCTTCCACTCCCGCCTCCACAAGCCCCACGGCGGAGAGGGCTGGGTGGATACCACCATCGGAATGCCGGTCTCCAAGGGCTGCATCCGCATGTTCGACGAGGACGCGGTCTTCATGTACAAGCAGATCCCGCTGTACACCACCGTGGTGATCTACTGAGCGGACGGGAGGCATCAAAGTAAGATGGATGTCCTGCAAAGCGTTTCCCGGCAGTTCGAAGCGCGCTTCGGCGCGCCGCCCCATGGCGGAGGCGAACTGGTCCATGATGCCGCACTGGACGCCCACAT
>JAFYIF010000116.1 GCA_017538775.1 Oscillospiraceae bacterium
ACTCAGCACATGGCTCAGCCCCGCGCCCACCGGCACGTCCTCGTCCAGCCCCAGCACGTCGAAGTCCCGCACGGTGCCGCCGACCTCCACATTGAGCCGGTCCCCGGCCTCCAGCACCTGCCCCAACTGTCCGGCCCGGAGCCAGAGTTGGAGCTCCGACCAGCTTTTCAGGGGGTCGGCCTCGGCAGCGCCCGCCCGGTGGCCGATGATGTAACTGACAGGGTCAAAACCCATCGCGCGCTCCCCCTCTCAATCCGCCGTCCAGTCGTGGGCCAGGCCGGCGGCGCTGTCCCAGAACAGCAGCCTGCCCGGCGCGTCGATGACGACGATCTCGCTGCCTTCCCCCAGCTCGGCGTTGACGGCGCTGTTGACGAAGGTATAGGTCCCCGCCGCCTGGCCCTCGCTCAGCTCGGCGGCCAGGCACCAGACCCGGTGCCTGGGGCGGGCTGCGTCGTGGATGCGTTCGATGTTCATGTGCTCCCCTCCCTGTCCGCCGGGCGCAGATTCTGCGCGTACCAGCGCATATAGTCTCCGAAATGGCTGTTGAACATGGCCGCGGTGGCCTGATAGCGGTCGTAGTCGCCGTTGGCAAAGTCGATCATCGCGGCCAGATAGGCCGGATAGAGCTTATCGTGCGGCGGCGCGGCCAGCAGGGTCTCCGCTGCGTCGCCGGGCCAGGCGTAAAAGCGCAGGTCCTCCGTGGGCGTGAGCTGCACCTCCAGCTGCACCTTGCCCTCGGCCTCGTTGAGCCAGCGGGTCTTGGCGGCCTCGGAAAAGGCGTTGGGCTTCACCGCGTCCGCAGCCTGGATCGCCTCCTGCAAGGTCATGCCCCGCCCCCCATCAGCTCAAAAGCTGGGTGGCGCCGTCGATGCCGCCCAGGGCGGCGAAGCGCCAGTCGTTGAAGCCGGCGGTGAAGCGGGCGTAGCCCTTCCAGAGGTTGGCGTCGTTCCCGGCCAGCTCGCTGCGGATCTCCAGCTTCACCCGGTCCAGCCAGACCGCGCCGCCGTACTCCTCGTTGTAGCGCCGGTCCAGCAAAATCCAGGGGTGGGTCCCGGCGCTCACATACTGATTGAGATACTGCCAGACCACCACGTTCCAGCGGCCAAAGTTATAGTTTGCCGCGTTGTTGGCGCTGGCCGGGTCCTTGTCCGCGCCGATGGCGGCGAAGACCGCCTTTTTCAGCAGGTAGTCGTTGGGAATCACGATGGTGTCCGGGGCCACGTCCAGCACCTCGCCGTTGTCCCCCCGGAAGTCCTGCATGGCGCTCTCCACGGCCATCAGGGCGTCGCTGGAAAAGGCGTCGGCGAAGCGGTTGGACTGGGCCGCCCCGCCGCCCAGGCTGGGGTGGTCGGTGGCGAAGACGCACTTGCCGTCCGCCCCGGCGATGTCGAAGGCCTGCTCCCGGAACGTGAGGCTGGTCTGCCCGGCGATGCCGCCGCCGTAGACCGCCGCGCCGAACTTCTCCCGGGTGCGGTAATAGCCCGCCACGAAGGCGGCGCTGCGGCGGCGCAGGTCCACGATCTTGGCGTCGTCCACGATCTCCCGGCTCAGGGCGAACTGGTCCTTCCAGGTGCTGTGCTCCAGCACCTTCTCATAGCCCTCCTGCTGGCCGTCGGTGGGATAGGCCCCGTTTTCCCCCACGGGGCGGAAGCCCTCCATCGCGGTCAGGGAGGAGAACTTCTCCGCCCAGTGGCTGCTGCCGGACATGTGGAACAGTTGGGGCAGCACGCTCTGCTGCTCAAAGGACTCCCCGCGCTTCTCGATGAACAGCTTCAGCGGCTCCTGGCTCTTGCCGAAGATGCTGTTCTGCAGGCCGGAGCCCTCGGTAAAGGTGATGTTTGCCATTCAAATCCTCCTTCCATATTGGCTCCCTTCGGAAGAAGGGAGCTGTCAGCGCGTCAGCGCTGACTGAGGGTTTTCCCCCCCGTCTCAGAATCTGACGCGCACCGCGCTGCCGCTGGCTGTGCCGTCCATGCTCACCACTTCGGCCACGCCGTCGGTCTTGGTGGCCGTGACGCGCAGCCCGTCGCTGGCGACGGTCACCTTGTCCCCCAGCTTGATGGAGCTGGCGGAGGCGGAGAACACGGTCTCGAAGACGATGTCGCCGTCCACCCGGATCACCGGGATCACGGTGCCGCTGGGGACGGCGGCGGCGCGCTGGGTCATGCAGATGTAGCTGGGGCGGGTGCTCCCGCTGGCCACGGCCAACAGGCCGCTGCTCTGGCTCAGGGCCAGCCCCACCTTGGGGGTGATGGCCCCGGCGGGCAGGTACTCCAGGGGGGCGTTGCGCCCGTCGTCGATGCTGTGGATCAAAAACACAGTGTATCGCTCCCTTCCTTAATCTTTGTGGTATCGGCTGTAGTGCCGGGCGATCTCGCCGTCGCTGACGCCGGGGTTCAGGGCCCGGTACTGGGCCGCCACGTCCGCCGGGACGGGGCTGCCCGTGCCGTGGCTCCGGGTGGCGGTCAGGTGCCGCACGCCGTCCAGGGCGTTGCGGTAGCGCTGGGCGGCGGCCAGCTCCGCCCTTCGGGTCAGCCGGTCGAAGTTGGCCAGCTTGTAGGCGTCCACCAGCGTATAGCCGCGCCGGACCAGGGCGTAGAGCTGGCCGTACTGCTCCGTGTGGGTCAGGTCCTCCAGGCTCTTCACCTCCGGGTCCAGCTCCGCGATCTGCCGGAGCTGGCTCTGGATCAGCGCCTGCCGCTGCGCGGCGGTGGCGGGCACCCGGGCCGCTTCCGGCTCAGCGGAAGGGCCTTCCTGCGGATGGGCCGCTTCCTCCGGCGCGGCCTGCCCGGACGCTTCGGGCACGGGGACGTTTTCCTCCCGCGTCGGGGTCTCCGGTCCGCTCGTCTCCGCGATGGGGGCTTCGGCGCTCTGGGCCGGGCCGGGGCTTGCTTCGTTCATGCTCGTTCCTCCCTCTCCTTTCGGCTCATCTGCCGGGTCTGTCCTTTTGGGCCTCGCTGTCCTTTTTGACGCTGCTCTTGCCCTTCTTGTCCTCGCCCCCGTAGGGGGCCTTCACCACCTGGGTGCCGGTGTGTCCGATCCGGCCTTTGTAATCCGCCATGCGCTCACCTCCTTTCCGTCCCGGCGCTCAGTCCGCCCGGGTCTCGCCGCGGCGGGCGCGCTCCTTGAGATAGGCCAGGGTGTCCTCCGCCAGGGGATAGTGCAGCCCGCGCATCTTGGTCCAGAACAAGATCAGCGTGTCCAGGTCCCCCGGGTCCCCGAAGGCCCCGGTCTGCAGGTTCATCCGCGTCTCCTGCCAGAGGGCCTCCCGGTGCCCGGCCAGGGGCGCGGAGGCGTCGCAGGAGAAGAGGAAGCGGTCGTTCCAGCACCAGTCCCCCGCCGCGTCCCGCTCCAGGAAGTCGTAGCGGTCGAAGGAGCTGTAGACGGTGCCGCCACTCAGGTCCGCGCTGACCACCGGGCGCGGCTCCTGGGCGTAGGCCAGGCGGAAGCGGAAGATGGCCTCATACAGCGCGGCGTAAGCCGCCTGTTTCATCACGCGCTTGCTCTCCATGCGCCCGGCGGCCTGGGCCGCGGCGAACTCCTTGGCCCGTCCGCTGGTGGCGGTGGCGTCCCGGCGGCCCTGGAAGGAGTCGGTGATGCCGATGGCCTGGCGTGCCTCCTCGTAGACCTGGGCCAGATAGACCAGGTCCTGCTGGATGTTGCCCTGCAGGTCGTAGACGCCGATCAGCTCCTTGTTCTGGTGGCTGCCGGGGCGGATCACCTTCATGTCCTCGGTGTCCACCCGGATCGCCGCGTCGTCCGGGAGGGTGATGTAGCTGCCGGAGCGCAGCAGCTTGTCGATGATCTTGCTCTCGATGCGGTTGGCGGTGCGCTGCTGGTCGGCGATCTTGTCCAGGTCGCTCTCCCCCAGGAAGCGCCCGTAGACGCTGACGTTCTTCTGAAGGATGACCGGATAGATGCCGGGCCGGTAGCAGGGGATGCGCGTGGGCTCCAGCACCGTCTCCCCGCTCTCCAGCGTCACGGGATGGGCCCCGGGCACGGTCTCCCGCCCCGGGCGGAGGATGGGGGTCCACAGTTCCTCGCACTCCGCCCCCTCCCCCCGGGGTGCCTGATAGTCCTCCGCGTCCTCCAGCACCGTGTCCCCGGCCCAGGAGAAGCGGCCCACGCCCCCGGCCTCGTTGCGGTAATAGGCCACATACTCCGTCAGCACCTCGTCGCTGCCGCAGTCGGCCACGCCGGTCTCCGGGTCGTAGACCGGGACCGGGTCGCCCCCGCGCACCTCCCTCCCATAGCGGCGGCGCAGGCTCTCCCGGGTCTGGGACAGCTTCAGGAAGAGGTAGTCCGCCCGCTCCACGCCGTCCCAGACCCCGTCCTGGGGGATGAGCTGCCGGGGGTGCAGGGCCTGGACGCTGACCTCCCCCAGGGCCGTATGGGAGCGCACGCCGCTGTCCCAGTCCACCAGGAAGGCCGCGCCCCCCTGCACCGGCACCATGCGCTCCATCAGGTCGTTGATCTGCTCCATGGGCAGCCGGTCCATCTCGTTGCGCAGCATGTCCTCCACCACCCTGGCCAGGGCCTCGTCCTCCCGGCGGCGGGCCGTGACCCGGGGCGCGGGGATGCTGGCGTCCACCTGGGCCTCGATCAGCTCCGCCGAGAGGTTGCGGACGTGTCTGGCCCAGCGGGTGCGGTCCCCCGGCACCGCCTCGCTCAGCGTCCGGTCCCCCCGGAACTGCCGCTCCCGCCGCTCCATCCGGGCCAGCTCCCCGGCATAGGCCGCCTCCGCCCGCTCCAGCCGCGCCCGCCAGAGTTCCAGGCGGGCCGCTTTGTCTGCTTGCATTTCCATATGAATTCCTTTCTGGCTCCCTTTTTCAAAGGGAGCTGTCGTCGCAGGCGACTGAGGGTTTCTTCCGTCCACCGCCCGGCATATCCTACAGCGGCATCTCCCGATTCCACCGCCGCCGCAGCAGCTCCCGCTCCTCCGGGTCGGCCCGCTCGTAGTCCTCCCACATGTCCGCCGTCCAGACCCGCTGCTCCGGCTCCGGCGGCGCGCTCAGATAGCGCTGCTGCCCCCGGATGCCGTGCGCAATGGCCAACGCCATGATGCAGTCGTCGTGTGCCCCCGGCGCGGCCTCCGGCCGGTTCCAGTTCTCCGTCCGCACGAAGCTCAGCATCTCCATCAGCGTGTCCCGGTCGCAGACGCACTGCGGGTCGTCCCGCATCGCCTGCACCAGCCCCGCGATGATCACGGGCCGCGTCCGGCTGTCCGTCCGGAAGCCGAAGCTCCGCCGCACCTTGTGCGTGTAGTCGTCCAGCGACTCCCGGACGTACTGCTTCGGATAGCGCAGCCGCTCCAGCTCCAGGATCGGGTAGGTGGAGAAGTTCGCCTCCACGCCGATCAGCGCCTGGTTGTAGTGCATCCCCAGGCACCAGAGCTGCCGGGCGAACAGGTCTTCATCCGTCCGCCGCCGCAGCGTCGCCACCTGGTGCCCGGTCCGGTTGTCCAGCACCTGCGCGCAGAAGTAGTCGCTGCCCTCCCCGGCGGTGTCCGCTCCGATGACGTAGGGCGCCCCCGGCTCCGGCTCCGCGTAGATCCGGACGAAGCCCGCCGGGTCCTCCACCCAGCGCCAGTCCAGCAGCCGCCGCCCGTCGTCCTCGTAGGCGAAGTAGCCGACGTGTACCGGCTCCACCTTCGCATCCAGCCTCGCCTGCACCGTCGGCGCGTGGAAGACCGTGTTGCCCGTCACGCCCCAGTGCCCCAGGCAGTAGACCTGATAGTAATACTCGTCCCGGTCCCGGAAGCCCTCCAGCGTCCGCACCGCCTCCGCGTCCAGAAAGCGGTTGTCCCGGTAGGTGCTCTCGTGCACCCGCGCCCGCTCGTCGTGCTCGTCGAAGAAGCGGTGCTTCAGCCAGTGGTTGGCGCTGACCGGGTTGAAGCTCAGGATGATCTGCTTGTAGTAGGCGGTCTCCCCGCGCAGACGGATGTCCAGCTGGTTGAAGTCGTCCTCCGTGATCTCGCTGGCCTCCTCCACCCAGATGCCCGTCAGGTCCGCGATGGATTTCAGCTTCTCCGGGTCGTCCAGTCCGGCGAACAGCAGCTCCGAGCCGTTTTGGAAGCGGATGCCCGGTTCGCTGCGGACCACGCGCACCGCGCCGCCGCGGCCCTGCTGGCTGAGCATCCGCTCGATCAGGCGAAAGCAGCTCTCCCGCAAAGTCCGGGCCACCTTGCGGCAGACCAGAAAGCGGTGCCCCGGCTCGCAGACGCAGCGCTCGATGAGCTTGGCCGCGGCGAAGACGCTCTTGCCGCTGCCGCCGCCGCCTTTTAGCACCAGATAGCGGTGCTCATCGAAGTAAAGCGGGAGGAAGGCCGCGTTGGAACGCGCCGCCAGCTCGTTGAACCAGCGGGCCAGCGCCGCGTCCCGGGGGTCAGCTCCGCCGCTCATGGGCCGCGCCTCAGTCCCCCGCGGCGGCTTCCAACTGCTCCGCCGCCCGGGCGATGGCCGCCCGGCGCTCCAGCAGGCTCATGCCCGGCCCGGCCTGGATCGGCTCCTCCGGAGCCTGTCCCTTGCCGAAGACGTGCTCGGCCACGAATTTGTAGGCCTGAAGCCGCAGCTCCGGTTTCAGTTCCTCCGTCTCGGCCATGGCGAAGAGCTGTTTCATCGACGCCTCGCCCAGATCCCGCAGCCAGTCTTTCTTCCTTCTGCCCATTGCGCTCCCTCCTTTCGTCCGAATCTTTCAGGGCTCTATGGGGCGGAAGCCCATCCGCTCCAGCCGCTCCCGCTCCGGCAGCGCTTCATAGCGCCGCTCGGCCAGTTCCTCCGCGCAGACGGCGCAGTAGCTCGCGTCCGTCTGCCGGTCATACAGCGCCGCCCAGCGCAGCGCGCAGCGGCAGCAGCGCGGCCAATTGTCCAGCATCATGCCCTTCCCTCCCATCCCTGCTTGACAGAGACCCGAAAAAGTAATATCATGGGGATACAGTCAAAAATTACTTGAGCGGGTTCCGTTGGACTTATCGTATCACACGAAAAAGTATTTGTCAAGTAAAAATTACTTTTTCAGGTAATGATTTTTTTGCGGCCCGCAGAGGGAGGGTGCCATGTCCGATCTCTATGGCAGGATCAAGCGCCTCTGCGACGAGAAGGGCGTCCGGGGGGCGACCATGTGCCGTCAGACGGGATTGAGCCCGAATCTGCTGACGGAGCTGAAAAGCGGGCGGAAAAAGAGCGTGAACGCGGTGACGGCGGAGAAGCTGGCCCGGTATTTCGGCGTGTCCGTGGGCTACCTGCTGGGGACCCAGGACGACCCGGCGGAGCTGGTCAACGACGACCCGGAGCTGACCGAGTATCTCCAGCAGCTCAGCGAGCGCAGCGAGATGCGGATGCTCTTCCATGTGACGAAGCACGCCACGAAGGAACAGATCGAGGCCATCGTCCGCATGGTGGAGAGCCTCCAGCCGCCGGAGCCCTGATGCGGAGGAGCAGGTATGTATTATGAGGGCATCGACTACCACATCCGCAAGCTGCCCTTTCCCAACCTGGCCAGCGAGTCGCTGCTGCTGTCCAACGGGGACGGCAGCTATGTGATCCTGCTGAACTCCCGCTTCCCGGAGGAAGTGCTGCGCGCCCGGCTTGCCCACGAGCTGGAACACCTGAAGCGCGACCACCTGCACCAGCCCGAGCGCCCGGTCACGGAAAAAGAGGCGGAGGCGGAGGGCAGACCGGCCCCCCGGACGGCCCAGCCGACGGCCAGTCCGCAGCCGACGGCTAGGCCCGCCTTTGTCCCGGTGCCGGAGCCGGACTATTTCCGCTCCTGGGGCCGGGCCATGCGCTGGGTGCGGGAGCTGCTGGCGCAGGAGGGGCCGGGCGAGGGGGCGGCCCGGTCTCCCGATACATATTAAAATTATAGGCCCATCCCCTCCTTTCGCTTGACAGGCCGGAGGGAAGAGGATATAGTATCCCTACCGCTCCCACCGGGGCGGAACACTGAGAAACGAGGTAGTAATATGCGTACAATCCATAAACTGACCAGTCTGCTGCTGGCCGCCGGGCTGGCCTTGTGCCTGAACGCCTGCGGCGCCGCCGGGGAGCCGGAGACGCCCCCCGCCGTGGAGACCGCGCCCGCCGTGACGGAGCCGGTGCAGGAGCCGGAGGAGGAGAGCTGGTCCCCGGACCTCCGCTTCGAGACCCTGGACAGCGAGGGCGAGATCTGGACCGACGCGGTCTTCGCCGAACACGACCTGACCCTGATCAACTACTGGGCCTACTGGTGCGGCCCTTGCGTGAGCGAACTGCCGGAGCTGCAGCGGCTCTATGAGGACTACGCCGACCGGGGACTGCTGGTGCTGGGCGTCTCCGACGAAGAGTATGAGGCGGACAACCGCCAGGTGGTGGAGGAGACGGGCGTGAGCTATCCCTGCCTGCGCTACACCGAGGCCTTTGACGCGTGGATGAACACCGGCTACATCCCCACCACGATCTTCGTGGACGGGAGCGGCAAGGTCGTGGGCTCCCCCCTGGTGGGCAGCCGGAGCTATGAGGACTGGGCCGCCTTCGTGGAGGAATATCTGCCGTGAGCGGCCATACCGGGGCGCG
>JAFYIF010000117.1 GCA_017538775.1 Oscillospiraceae bacterium
GAAAAGGAGGTGATGAATTATGCGGCTTACGTTTCACGTCGGACCGTTTCCGGTCACCGTCATGATCCGCTTTACCCATAAGAAAACCCGCCACTCGGGCAAGTGACGGGTTTTCGGGCTGAATAACAGCCCAGATCATTCCCAACATGAAGCCAGCCGCTTGTTGCGGTGTCTTCTGTTCTTATTATATCTGTTTTTGCTTCCAAGTCAAGACCAATTGTTGCAGAGCGGGAAATGGAGGATATACATGACCAGAATCTATCTGATCCGCCACTGTGAGGCGGAGGGCAACCTCTACCGGCGCATCCACGGTTCCACCGACAGCCAGATCACGCCCAAGGGCCGCCGCCAGATCGCGGCGCTGGCGGAGCGCTTCCGGGACATCCCGGTGGACGCCCTCTACGCCAGCGACCTGCGCCGGACCCAGGAGACCGCGGGCGCCATTTTGAAATATCACGAGCTGCCGCTGTTCATCGAGCCCCGGCTGCGGGAGATGAGCACCGGCGTCTGGGAAGACCGCCCCTTCGGGGACGTGGGCTTTGAGACCCCGGAGCTGCTGCGCCGCTTCAACAACGACCCCGGCACCTGGAGCGTGGAGGGCAGCGAGGCCTACGCGGAAGTGCAGCGGCGGCTGCGGGGGGTGGTGGAGGAGATCGCCGCCCGGCACCGGGGACGCACCGTGGTCTGCGTCAGCCACGGCATGGCCATCCGCTCCCTGCTGGCCATGTATTTGGGCCTGCCCTCGGCGGAGATCAACGCCGTCCCCCACGGGGACAACACCGCCGTGAGCCTGCTGGAGTACGGCGACGACTGGAGCGTGCAGATGCCGCTGCTCAACGACGCTTCCCATCTGACGGAGGAGCTGAGCACCTTTGCCCGGCAGAGCTGGTGGAAGCAGCCGGACCGCCGGGACCCGGACAACATCCACTTCCGGCGCCTGAACCCCCTGCTGTCCCCGGGCACCTACACGGAGTATTACGCGAAGACCTGGCGGGCCGTCCACGGCAGCACCGGCGGCTTCCAGCCCCAGCTCTACATCGCGGCGGCCATCTCCCACGCCGCCGTCTGCCCGGACGCCGTCGTGACCATCCACCGGCCCGACGGGACCTGTGTGGGCATCACGGAGCTGGACACCTCCCGGGGCCGGAGCCAGGGCTGCGGCTGGATCTGCCTGTGCTACATCGAACCGGCCTACCGCCGCCGTCTGCTGGGCATCCAGCTCATCGGGCACGCGGTCAGCGTCTTCCGCAAGCTGGGCCGGGAGCGCCTCCGCCTCTGCGTTTACGAGGGCAACGAGGTCGCCCGAAGCTTCTACGAGTCCGCCGAATTCCGGGTGGTCGGGGAGACCGAAGGGGTGAAGGGGAAGCTGCTGATCATGGAGAAGATGCTTTGAGCGGAAAAAAGGAGGTGTTCCTCATGCCCACGCCCAAGCCCAAGCCCATGCGTCTGCTTCCGCCCCATGTGCGGCCCCCGCGCATCGCGCGTCTGGACGCGCCCGCCGGGCGGCTTATCGCGGTCAGCGACATTCACGGCGCGTTGGACTACCTGCGCGGCCTGCTGAATGCCGTGCGGTTTTCCCCGGCGGACACGCTGGTGATCGACGGGGACCTGCTGGAACGGGGCCCCCGGAGTCTGGACACCCTGCGCTATGTCATTGAGCTGAGCCGGACCCACTCCGTCCGCTTTCTCAGCGGGAACTGGGACTGGTGGGTGCCCATCCTGTTTGAATACCGGCATCTGGACGCCATCCTCTACTATCTGCTGCACGCCCCCCACGGGCTGCTCTGGCAGATGCTGGAGGAGATGGACTGGCCCATCGGCCCGGACATGGACCTGGCCGCGGCAACGCTGGCGGTTCGGGAGCGCTATCCCGAAGAGTTCGCGTTTCTCGCCGCCGCCCCGGAGATCTACGAGACGGAGCATCTCACCTTCGTCCACGGCGGACTGCCAGGAGACGGGCCATTGGAATGGGACGCCTGGCATTGCATGAAATGCGACGCCTTTCTCCGCAACCCGCCCCACTTCAAAAAGTGGACCGTGGTGGGCCACACGCCGGTGGTGCTCTACCACGAGAACGTGGTGGACGCCAACCCCATTCTGGACCGGGAGCGGCGCATCATCGCCATGGACGGCGGCTGCGTCCTGAAGGACGACGGCCAGCTCAACGCCCTGATCCTGCCCGACGAGGCCAGCGAGGACTTTTCCTTCGCCGCCTGGGACCCCTTCCCCACCGCCACGGTGCTGGAGGAACAGGCCGGGTCGGCGCAGAGCTGGTACATCCGCTGGGGGGACGCGGCGGTGGAGGTGCTGGACCGGGGGGAGGAGTTCTCCCGCATCCGGCACCGGCGCACCGGCTATGAGATGTGCGTGCTGACCCGTTATCTGCGGAAAAACGGCACGGTCAACGACTGCACCGACTATGTGCTGCCCCTGCGCCCCGGGGACGAGGTAAAAGTGGTGGAGACCACGAGCCGGGGCTATTTCGTCAAGCACCGGGGCGTTTCCGGCTGGTACCGTGGGGCGCTGCGCTTCCACGGCGGGGAAGCCTGAAGATGGACTGGCTCTGGCTTTGGCCGCTGGGCCTGAGCGTCGCGGCCTTCTGGGCCATGGCGCGGGACAAGGCCCTGGCGCGGCAGGGCAAATGGCGCATCCAGGAGACCACGCTGCTGAGCCTGGCGGTGCTGGGCGGCGGCGCGGGGGCGCTGCTGGCCATGCTGCTGCTGCGCCACAAGCTCCGCAAGAGCGCTTTCTCCCTTGGGCTGCCTGTCATCACGCTGGTACAGGCCGCGCTGATCTGGTTTCTGCTTGCGGCATGAGAAACAATCCGTGCAGGAGGGGAACGGCTTCCCTTCCTGCACGGATTGTTTCTGATTGCAATTTTACGATCGGCTCAGCTCCCGAAGTAGCTGAACAGGTCAAAGCCGGTGGGCATGGGGATGGTGAGCATGAACACCGTGCCCGCCGCCAGCAGGACCACGGAGATCACCAGCAGCAGCCGGCGGTTGGGCAGGTTCTTGAAGATGCCCATGATGCCCAGCAGGAACAGCACCACGGAGAACACCACCGTCACCAGGCCGTAGCGGTCGCCGTTGGCGTTGTCCTGCTGCCCCTGCTCCAGCAGGGTCTGGGACTCGTCCAGCAGGGCCGCGGCGTCGGTGTAATAGCTCTCGATGAAGCCCTCCTTCTCAAAGGGGGAGACAAAGTCCTCCTGGTCGGCGGACCAGATGATGGCGTCCAGCATCTCCTCGCTGCAGTTGTCGTACATCAGCTTCTGGATCTTCGCGCCGATCAGCTCCGCCTCCTCGGTCCGGCCGTCCATCTCGGCGATCTCGGCGTCGAACTGGTAGTCCAGGATGGAGTTCCAGACCAGCATATCCTGGAGCAGCAGCTGGGAGGCCGCGTTGTAGGCGGCGTTGCCCTCGGCGGAGAGGTTGTTGCTCTTGGTGTAGTTGGTGGCCTGGTTGCCGCCGTGCAGGGAGCCGATCCAGGTAGCCCAGGCCATCAGCAGAGCGGTGATGCCCAGGAAGATCGCCACAAGGACCTCCATCCGCTTCTCGTTCAGCCAGCCTTCCTTCGGCTCACTTACGGGCTGCTCGTTCACAGCGTTCGTTTCGTCCATGTCGTTTCGCTTCTCCTTTCCCATACATAGTTTTCCGGGCCGCAGACCCCCACGCGCCCGGAAAGAGGATTATCTTCTATCATAATCGGCCAAAAGCGCGGGAAACAGGACCGAAACGGTCGGGGAAACCGGCACAATCGGTACTTGACAAATCGAAGCTTGCTGTTCTCAGCGCGAAAAAGCGTTGTCAGATGCGGAAGGATGTAATATAATGGAGAAAACCTGCGCGGGAGGGGGGATGCGCATGGAAGCGCTTCGGGTCGGGGTCTGCGAGGACCGGCCGGAGGACCTGCGCGCCCTGCTGCGGCTGCTGGCGGGCAGTCCCCTGCCCTGCGAGACCGAGACCTTCACCTGCGGGGAGGCCTTTCTGCGGCGCTTTTATCCCGGGCGCTACGACCTGGTCCTGGTGGACCCCCGCATGGGCGGGGCGGAGGGGCTGGAGACCGTCTCCCGGCTGCGGGAGCGGGACGGCGGCGTGCCCGTGGCCTTTTACAGCAGCGGCCTGGAGCACGCGGCGGAGGGCTACCGGCTGCGGGTGGACCGCTATCTCACCCGGCCCTGCGCCCCGGAGGACCTGGGGGAGCTGCTGGCCCTGGCCCGGGACCGGCTCCCGGCCCGAAGCTCCCTGATCGTGCCGGTGCGGGGGCGGCCCGTGGCCCTGCGCCCCGGCAGCATCCGCTACGCCGAGCAGGACCGCCACAGCTGTCACATCCACCTGCGCAGCGGCGAGGTCCTCCGCACCGGGATGAAGCTGGGGGAGCTGGCCGGCCGGCTGCCGGACCCGCCCTTTTTCCAGTGCCACAAGAGCTATCTGGTGAATCTCTCCCAGGTCCGCCGCCTGAACCGGGAGCTGGCCGTGTTCGAGATGCGCGGCGGCGGCAACGCCTACATCCGCCGGGGCAGCCTCCGCAGCGCGGAAGTGGCCTTTTTGCAGTACGGCTTTCAAGTATCATTGTTGTGATGGATCAAGAATCGAGTACCGGAATCGAGGGATCACTATGGGCAACAGAGAAGACAAACCAAAACGTTCATCGTTCGAGCTTGTAGAAATGCTGCGGGACAAAAAGGGCATCCGGTTTGAACTCATTAACGAAACAGAAGCGCAAAGCTATCTGACAGATTGTCTGCTTGCTGATGGAATATGAGGCGATTGTGTCTTCTGATGTACGAAAAAACCGGATGGATTCCCTGAAAGCGTTCGCAGATGCGCGGATGATGAAGCATTTTGATTATTTCCAAAACAACCAGGTCGTCAGCACCGCCTTGCTTTTCCTGAAAAAAGTGATTGACAATTTCGCCTGATCTGTGTATACTGTAAATGTAATCAAAAAACTCAAATCAGTTTTTGTGAGGGGAGCGTTACTGACGTTGCCCTCATTTTTCATTATAAGCAGATGGGACGCCACATTCGACGCGATGAAAGACCAAAAAAGGATCGGGAGGTACACAATGAAAGAGAGAATCACCGCTTTGACCCTGGCCCTGATGCTGGCCTTCTGCCTGAGTGCCTGCGGGGGAACGCCGCAGCCCGCGCCCAGCCAGACCCCGGCCCCGGCGGAGACAAAGGAGCCTGCCGAGACGCCGGAACCCGCCGAGACGCCGGAGCCCGCCGAAGCCCCCGAAGCGCCGGAGGCCCGGGGCCTCAGCATCACCGTCAGCGGCGACACCGGCGCGATGGAGATCAGCCGCTCCCTGCCCAAGGCCGCCGTTGAGACGGACGAGGCGGGGATCTGGACGGTCTTCGTCTACCTTTGCGGCACGGACCTGGAGTCCACCGGCGGCATGGGCACCGGGGACCTGATCGAGATGCTGGACGCGGACACCCGGGGGAACGCCCGCTTCGTGGTCCAGACCGGCGGCACCGACGGCTGGTACAATCAGGTGGTGGACAGCCGGCGCATCCAGCGCTTCCTGATCCAGGACGGCGAGATCGAGCTGATGGACGAGCAGCCCCTGGCGGGCATGGGGACCAGCAGCACCCTTTCGGACTTCCTGTCCTGGGGCGTGGCCAACTATGCCTCCGCCCACATGGGTCTGATCCTCTGGAACCACGGCGGCGGGGCCATCACCGGCGTCTGCTTTGACGAGATGTACCGCTATGACTCCCTGGACCTGCAGGAGCTGGACGCGGCGCTGATGAACGGCGTGGGCGTCACCGGGCGGCGGCTGGACTTCGTGGGCTTTGACGCCTGCCTGATGGGGACGGTGGAGACCGCCAACATCGTGGCCACCTACGCCGACTATATGTTCGGCTCCGAGGAGACCGAGCCCGGCTCCGGCTGGGACTACACCGCCATCGGCAACTTCCTGGGCAGCAACCCCGACGCCGACGGCGCGGCCCTGGGCGAGGTGGTCTGCGACAGCTTCCTGGCGGCCTGCGAGGAGCTGGACGAGGACCGGCTGACCACCCTCTCCGTGCTGGACCTGCGCGCCCTGGACGAGCTGCTGGTCCGCTTCAACGACTTCGCCCGCAGCATGTTTGAGGCGGCGGAGGACCCGGAGACCCGCGCCCGGATGATCCGCGACATCGGCTACGCGGACAACTTCGGCGGCAACAACCGGACCGAGGGCTACACCAACATGGTGGACATGGGCGGCATCATCACCGCCTGTTCTGCCTATGTCTCCGGCGCCCAGGAGACCCTGGACGCGCTGGCGGACGTGGTGGTCTACTCCGTCAACGGCCCCTACCACACGGGCGCGTCCGGCCTTTCCATGTACTACCCCCTGAGCGTGCAGGGCTCCCAGGAGCTGGCGGTGTTCAGCGCGGTCAGCGTCAGCCCCTACTACGTCTCCTTCGTGGACCGGCAGAACCAGAGCGGCGCGGCGGTCATCGCCGACGGCGACTATGACGACGAACAGTGGTTCGACGACAGCGGAAGCTGGAGCTGGGGCCAGCCGGACGAGGACGGCCACTGGAACTACCTGGACGGCTATGAGCAGACCGGCGAAAGCCCCTGGATCACCTTCGAGACGCCGCCCCACCTGGACGCGGACGGGGACTTCTGGTTCGTCCTGGACGACGAGGGCTGGTTCTACGCCGCCGACGTCTACGGCCTGGTGTATGAGTTCTCCGAGGACGGGGAGGACGTGCTGGAGCTGGGCCAGACCTATGACCTGAACGCGGACTGGGACTACGGCTTCTTCATGGACGACTTCGACGGCTGGTGGATCTCCCTGCCCGACGGCCAGAACCTGGCCACCTACATCGTGGAGGCCGGGGAGGACTACGTCATCTACACCTCTCCCATCCTCCTGAACGGCGAGGAGACCAACCTCCGCCTGCTCCTGGACTACGCCGAGGGCACCATGCGCATCGAAGGGGCCTGGGACGGCATCGACGAGTACGGTGCGGCCGCCCGGGAGATCGTCAAGCTCGAGGAGGGCGACGAGATCGTGCCGGTCTACTACGCCTGGTCCCTGGAGACCGAAGAGGACTTCGAGTACGTGGGCTGGACCTACACCGTGGAGGGCGAGCCGGAACTGGTCTACGACATCATGGAGGACGGCGATTACCTCTTCGCCTTCTGCATCGAGGACATCTTCGGCGACTACTACCTGACCGATTTCGTGATGTTCAACGTGGAGGACGGGGAAGTGTACTTCTACGAGGAGTGAATGAAGCCATAATGAGTCAAAAGGGACGGTTCTTTTCGACTCACTGAGGGCCTGAATTGCCCGAAGCTGGGCCAAAAGGAACCGTTCCTTTGGATGTCCTTATGGAAAGCTGGCTCAATACAGATGGGAAAAGAATCAAAAAAGAACTGGAGGAACGGCTATGTCTGTACACGGAACCTTCCGTTTTCATCCAATCGGGCAGGGACTGTTCTATTCTGGAATTTTAATGAAAAAGGATGGGCGTCAGAATCATCAGTTCAGCTTCGTTTATGACTGCGGAACGGATTCTCCAAGGGATTTTTTATGGGAGGAAATTGACCGTTTTAAGCTCTTGCTGAAGAAAACCGGACCCAAGGATACAAAAAAGTTGGATCTCCTGATCGTATCCCACCTGCACGACGACCATGTGAACGGGCTGGAGCGTCTGCTGGACGGTGTTGAAGTAGATACCGTCGTAATGCCTTATCTCAGCGATGGATTGAGTTATATGGCTCGATTGGAAAGCTCATATGACGAAGCTTTTTTGCAGTCCTTCTATTTGGACCCCGTTGCATGGTTTGAATCAAAAGGGGTGCGGCGGATTCTCCTTCTGGGTGCTGATGAGGAAATCATAAAATCAGAGAGAAATAACCGAATGCAGAGACGTGAGAATGAAGACGATTTGTCAATTTCTCATAACAGTATTCTGATGACGGAAGAAAATGGCAAGACCGAACCTGTCTACTTGAAGAATTCTACGATCCTAAGCTCTGCAACTTTTTATTGGCAATTTTACTTCGAAAACCTTCCTGTTCGAAAAATGGGAAACTATGTCCACACTGTAGAAGCGTATCTGAGGCAGAATTGCTTAACCTTGTCCCGGGTTCTTGCAAGTCGGACGCGTGTTCAGGAATTACGGAGAAGTTTAAACCGTTCTTTTGGAGGAAGTGGGATTGCAATTAATCGCACATCCGTTGTTCTTCTGCACAATCCGGGTAAATCGTATCAAACAACATCCTGGATTCCCTCTATCACTCCAGTTTGTCATAAGTATTTTTCTTACAAAGAATGCTTTTTTCTCCGGTATACAATTCTGACCGGTGATATTGAACTTATGGGCAATGAAACCATTTCTGTCCTCAGCAATAAGGATCGGTCAGGATACGAGACATTGCTGCAATACCCCCATCACGGCGCAAGTCAATGCCGGTTTGATGTACTTGCTCTCGATTCTCTCATATGTGTTGTTTTATGTGGGATCACGAACAAATACGGGCATCCCGATCCGCACACACTTCGACGCTTCCATCCCGTCGAGCTGGTGAACGAGCGGCACTCCTTTGACTACGAGATTTTTGCGGAGGAAGAATCAAATACATGAACACCCGTGAGGCCATTGCAGCCCGCATCATTCAGCTTTGCAAGGAACGCGGCATCACCCCGAACGGACTGAGCAACCTGTCCGCCGTGCCGCAGGCGACGATCAAAAGCATCCTCAACGGGGAGAGTCGGAACCCCGGCACGGTGACGATCAAAAAACTCTGCGACGGGTTTGAGATCACCTTGGGGGAGTTCTTCTCCACCCCGGAATTTGACAAGCTGGAACAGGAGATCGTATGAACGCGTTCTCCCGTTCCGGCTTGGTTCTTGTTCTGCGCCCGCCGTTCAGGCGGGCGGCGCGTCTTGTCAAGTCCACATCACCGTGGTATACTTTCCACAGGCGAAAGGAGTGTGACAGCGTATGCCGGAACTGAGCCGATTCGGCGGTATGGTGATCTATATGCTGTTCTATGATATTGGACAGCACAACAAGCCCCACGTCCATGTTTACTACGGCGAACACGAAGCGGTGATCGGCATCGACGGAGAGTTGCTCGCCGGGTCCCTGCCACGCAAGCAGTACAAAATCGTTACCGGCTGGCTGGCGTATCATGAGGATGAAGCGTATCGGGCCTGGAATCTGGCGGTCAGAGGGGAACACTTTGACAAGATCCCGCCGATGGATTGAGGGAACGGATATGTATATCATCGACGATATTTGCTATGCCGGACAGCTCCAGGAGGGGCTGCGGGTCTCGGACGTGCGCCCTCTGCGGGGCGGGATGCTGCTGGTGACCTTCTCCACGGGGGAGCGGCGGCTGTTTGACCCCACCAGGCTGGAGGGCCCGGCCTTTGCCCCGTTGAAGGACGAGGCTGTATGCAGCCGCCCCGTTTTGTTCCACGGCGTCATCACCTGGAACGACGGAGCGATCGACATCGCCCCGGAGACCGTATACCGGGACAGCTACAGATACAGCGGCGGAGTGGAAGAACCTGTGAGACCGCAGCAGCTCCCATAGGGAACCGTGGGTTCGCAGCGAAACTGCGACAGGGGCAAACCGCCTTTCCTCCACATCCGCAAAGACCCCGCAAGCCGCGCCCTTTTCGGGTATGGCTTGCGGGGTCTTTCCTTGCAGGGGCGGGCGTTTTCCGCTCACTCCACGCTGATCATGTAATAATACACCGGCTGGCCGCCGTCCACCAGGGTCACGTCGGCTTCGGGGTAGGCCGCCGCCAGGGCTTCCACCATGCCTTGGGCCTCCTGGGCGCTCACGTCCTCGCCGTGGTAGACGGTGATGAACTCCGGGTGCAGCGGCGCGAAGGCTTCGGTCAGGGCCTCGGCCACGCGGGTCTTTTCCGCCCAGGAGCCCAGCAGGGCCCCGTCCAGCAGGCCCAGGTACTCCCCGGCCAGGATGTGGTGGCCGTCGAAGTCGCTGTCCCGGGCCGCGTAGGTGACCTGGGCCGTGTGGACGCCGCCCATGACCTCCATAAACGTGTCCAGAATGGCCTCCGGCTCGGCTTCCGGGTCCAGGTTCAGCAGGCAGGTGACGCCCTGGGGCACCGTGCGGGTGGGGACCACGATCACGCGCTTGTCCGTCAGGGGGGCGCACTGCTCCGCCGCCATGATGATGTTTTTGTTGTTGGGCAGGACGAAGACGGTCTCCGCCGGGGTGCGGTTCACGGCCCGGAGGATGTCGTCCGTGGAGGGGTTCATGGTCTGGCCGCCGGTGACCACCCGGTCGCAGCCCAGCTCATGGAAGAGGCTGTCCAGGCCGCGCCCGGCGCAGACGGCCACGAAGCCGTAGCGCTTTTCCGCCGGGGCAATCATATCCTCGTCGTCGTCCTCCACCTCGTCGGCGGTGGCGGGCTTCTGCCCGGCCAGCAGGGCGTCGTGCTGGGAGCGCATGTTCTCGATCTTCGCCAGCTCCAGCACGCCGTAGCGGGCGCTCTCGGTCAGGGCCTCCCCGGGGGTGTTGGTGTGGACGTGGACCTTGAACATCTCGTCGTCCTCGCTGATGACCAGGCTGTCGCCGATGCTGCCCAGGTAGGCCCGCAGCCCGTCCAGGGGCTTTTCCGGCTGGAACTTGCGCATGATGTAGACGGTGTCGTAGGCGAAGGTGATCTCCTCCGTGGAGAAGGCCCCGAAGGCCCCGTGCTCGTCCTCCTCTTCCTCGCCCGCGACGAAGACCGCCCCGGCGTGGATGCGGCCCTGGAGGGAGTCCAGAAAGGCCTCCAGAATGCGGACATAGCCCATGCCGCCGGCGTCCACCACCCCGGCCCGGGCCAGGACCGGGTTTTGCTCCGTGGTCTCGCTGAGGGCCAACTGGGCCGCCGCCAGGGCGGCGGACAGCACTTCCTCCAGGTCGCGGCTGCCCCGGGAGGCGTCCACCGCGGCGCGGCTGGCCATGCGGGAGACGGTGAGGATCGTGCCCTCGGCGGGCTTCATCACGGCCTTGTAGGCGGCGTCCACGCCCTCGCGCATGGCCAGGGCGAAGTCATGGGCCGTGCACTCGGCCTTGCCCTTCAGGCCCTTGGCGATGCCCCGGAACAGCAGGGAGAGGATGACGCCGGAGTTGCCTCTGGCCCCCCGCAGCATGGCGGAGGCGGCGGTGTCCGCCACGGCGGACACGCGCTCGTCCGAAGACTTCCGCAGCTCCTGGGCGGCGCTGGACATGGTCAGGCCCATGTTGGTGCCGGTGTCCCCGTCGGGGACCGGGAAGACGTTCAGCTCGTTGATGGCTTTTTTGTTCTGTTCCAGCGCTTCATAGGCGCACAGCAGCATCTCCCGCAGCTGGGCGCCGTTGATCTGTGTTCTCAAGTCGGTATACCTCCGATGTATCTCTTTTGGGGCTCAGCTGATGAGCATACTGTCCACATACACGTCCACGCGCCGGACGGGAACGCCGGTGGCCTGGGCGACCTTGTAGCGCACCTCGTTGATGATGCTGCCGCCCAGCGTGACCAGGTTGACGCCGTGGTCCACGGCGATGTGCAGCGCGATGGAGACGGTGCCGTCCTCGTCAAAGGAGACCGAGACGCCCTTGCCCATGCTCTCCCGGCGGAGGAGCTGGTAAAGGCCGCTCTCCTTCTGCAGGCCCACCATGCCCTTGACGCCGAAGCAGCGGGTGGCCGTGTCGCCCACGATGTTGGTGAACACATCTCCGGCGATGCTGACCGTGCCGTTGGTGTTGATGATTTTGACCATGAGTGATCCTCCCCTCGTTCTCCGAAACGGGCGGGCGCCCACGCGGCGCCCGGATAAAAGTCACGCTCCGTGAACATATATTATAATATCGAACCCGCCGATTCGCAAGGTTTATTTCCTTCCACCGCAAAAAAGCGGCAGACTTTAGGCGAAATCCACAGATTTGGATGCCCGTTTCCGTGAAATTTCTCATGCCGTTTTGTCGGAACTGTGATATAATCAACAAAATACACGAATCGTATCCGAAGCGAGTTACAGGCATCACCCCATCCATTCCAGCGGACAGCGCGGAGGCGCGTTCGCCAAATATTTAGAGGAGGCACTCGCATGAGTAACAAACCGCGCTATCAAACCATGGACGGCAACACTGCCGCCGCCCACGTTTCTTACGCCTTCACCGAGGTGGCCGGGATCTATCCCATCACCCCCAGCAGTCCCATGGCGGACTATGTGGACCAGTGGAGCGCCGAGGGACGGAAGAACCTCTTCGGCCAGACCGTCCGGGTCATGGAGATGCAGTCCGAGGCCGGCGCCGCCGGTACGGTCCACGGCAGCCTGAACGCCGGAGCCCTGACCACCACCTACACCGCGTCCCAGGGTCTGCTGCTGATGATCCCCAACATGTACAAGCTGGCGGGCGAACAGCTCCCCGCCGTCTTCCATGTCTCCGCCCGCACCGTGGCCAGCCACGCCCTGAGCATCTTCGGCGACCACGGCGACGTGTACGCCTGCCGTCAGACCGGCTTCGCCATGCTCTGCGAGAACGACCCGCAGGAGGTCATGGACCTGGCCCCCGTGGCCCACGTCGCCGCGCTGGAGTCCCGCGTCCCCTTCCTGAACTTCTTCGACGGCTTCCGCACCAGCCATGAGCTGCAGAAGCTCCGGGTCTGGGACTATGCCGACCTGGCCGAGCTGCTGCCCGCCGAGGCGGTGAAGCGCTTCAAGGCCAACGCCCTGAACCCCAACCACCCCCAGATGCGCGGCACCCACCAGAACAGCGACATCTTCTTCCAGAACCGCGAGGCCTGCAACGCCAGCTATGAGGCCGTGGCCGACATCGTCGAGCGCGTGATGGACCAGATCAACGCCAAGCTGGGCACCGACTACAAGCCCTTCAACTACTACGGCGCGCCGGACGCGGACCGGGTCATCGTCGCCATGGGCTCCGGCTGCGACACCGCCGCCGAGGTGGTGGACTACCTGACCGCCCGGGGCGAGAAGGTGGGTCTGGTGAAGGTCCGCCTCTACCGTCCCTTCTCCGCCGAGCGCCTGCTGGCCGCCATCCCCGAGACCGCGCAGAAGATCGCCGTCCTGGACCGCACCAAGGAGCCGGGCAGCCTGGGCGAGCCCCTCTACATGGACGTGGTCACCGCCTTTGCCACCGCGGGCCGGAAGGCCACCATCGTCGGCGGGCGCTACGGCCTGGCCGGAAAGGACACCCCGCCCCGCAGCATGGCCGCCGTCTATGAGGAGCTGAAGAAGGACGATCCCAAGCCCCAGTTCACCCTGAGCATCGTGGACGACGTGACCGGCCTGAGCCTCGACGAGCCCGACATCCCCGACACCGCCCCCGAGGGCACGGTCCAGTGCAAGTTCTGGGGTCTGGGCGGCGACGGCACCGTGGGCGCCAACAAGAACTCCATCAAGATCATCGGCGACCACACCGACAAATATGTGCAGGCCTATTTCCAGTACGACTCCAAGAAGACCGGCGGCGTCACCGTCAGCCACCTGCGCTTCGGCGACAAGCCCATCGGCTGCCCCTACTATATCAACAAGGCCGACTTCGTGGCCTGCCACAACCCCGGCTATCTGACCAAGGGCTTCCGCATCGTCAACGACGTGAAGCCCGGCGGCGTGTTCCTGGTCAACTGCCCCTGGAGCTTTGAGGAGCTGGAGCGCAACCTCTCCGGCGAGGCCAAGCGCTACATCGCCGAGAACAACATCCAGCTCTACACCATCGACGCCATCAACCTGGCCGTGGAGCTGGGCATGGGCAAGCGCACCAACACCATCCTCCAGTCCGCCTTCTTCGCCCTGGCCGGGCTGATGCCCAAGGACGAGGCCCTCCAGTATATGAAGGACGCCGCCACCCACAGCTACCTGAAGAAGGGGCAGGACGTGGTGGACATGAACCACAAGGCCATCGACGCCGGAGCCCAGGCCCTGGTGAAGATCGAAGTCCCCGCCGCCTGGGCCGAGGCCACCGACGCGGAGGAGGCCCCGATCCCCGCTTCCGCCAACCAGAAGCTGGTGGAGATGGTCCGCAAGATCACCCGCCCGGTGGAGCGCATGGACGGCGACCGGCTGCCGGTCAGCGCCTTCGTCCCCCACGCCGACGGCACCTTCGAGCAGGGCGCCAGCGCCTTCTCCAAGGCCGGCGTCAGCGCCTTCGTCCCCGATTGGGACCCCACCAAGTGCATCCAGTGCAACCGCTGCGCCTACGTCTGCTCTCACGCCACCATCCGGCCCTATGCCCTTACCGCCGAGGAAGCCGAAGCTGCCCCCGACAGTTCCAAGCTGATGGACGTGAAGGTGGGCAAGGGCAAGGGCGTCTACAAGTACTCCCTGGCCGTCTCCCCGCTGGACTGCATGGGCTGCGGCGTCTGCGCCGAGACCTGCCCCACCAAGAGCCTGTCCATGAAGCCCGTCGCCACCCAGATGGACCAGCAGCGCGCCTGGGACTATATGGTCCGCCTCCCCGAGAAGCCCGACATGCAGGACTTCACGATGAAGGGCAGCCAGTTCCGCCGTCCGCTGCTCCAGTTCTCCGGCTCCTGCGCCGGCTGCGCCGAGACCGCCTACGCCCGGCTGGTCACCCAGCTCTACGGCGAGCGGATGTACGTCGCCAACGCCACGGGCTGCTCCTCCATCTGGGGCGGCACCGCAGCCGTCAGCCCCTATGACGCCGCCGACAACGGCAGAGGCGTCGCCTGGGCCAACAGCCTCTTCGAGGACAACGCCGAGTTCGGTCTCGGCATCTATCTGGGACAGCAGAACATCCGCCGCGGCCTGATCGCCGACGTGCAGGCCCTGCTGGAGGCCAGCGAGGACGAGGCCTTCCGCGCCGCCGCCCAGAAGTATCTGGACACTCAGGACAAGGGCGAGGAGAACACCGCCGCCGCCGACGCCCTGGTGGTGGCGCTGGAGAAGCTGGCCGACAACGCCGTGGCCGCACGCATCCTGGAGAACAAGGACTACCTGAGCAAGAAGAGCGTCTGGATCTTCGGCGGCGACGGCTGGGCCTATGACATCGGCTTCGGCGGTCTGGACCACGTCCTGGCCTCCGGCAACGATGTGAACGTCTTCGTCTTCGACACCGAGGTCTACTCCAACACCGGCGGCCAGGCCAGCAAGGCCAGCAACCTGGGTCAGGTGGCCCAGTTCGCCGCCGCGGGCAAGTCCACCGCCAAGAAGAGCCTGGCGGAGATCGCCATGAGCTACGGCTATGTCTATGTGGCCCAGATCGCCATGGGCGCGGACCCGAACCAGACCATCCGGGCCATCCAGGAGGCCGAGGCCTATCCCGGCCCCGCCCTGATCATCGGCTACGCCCCCTGCGAGATGCACTCCATCAAGGGCGGCATGGTCAACTGCCAGGCCGAGATGAAGCGCGCCGTGGACTGCGGCTACTGGAACCTGTTCCGCTACAACCCCGCCAAGGAGAAGCCCTTCTCCCTGGACAGCAAGAAGCCCGCGGAGGGCGCGGCCTACCAGGACTTCCTGATGAACGAGGCCCGCTACAGCGCCCTGAGCCAGTTCTTCCCGGAGCGCGCCCAGGAGCTCTTCGCCGAGAGCGAAGCCGTCGCCCGCACCCGCTACAGCAGACTGGAGAACCTGCGCGATTACTACAACAAGGTGGAGAAGTAATTTCCCCCCGCGACTGCAAAAAGCCCCTTCCGCTTATGCGGAAGGGGCTTCAATCATTTCCTTTTCCGGTTCGGATATCGTGTCCTTCCTGAATTGCGGCGAACGTGGCCGCCGCGCAGACCAGCGGCGCGCTGTATTGCAAGGCTACGACCGGCAGCGTCAGCGGCAAGGCGAACAGCAAAACGCCCGTGACCCGGTTCATCACCGTATGCATGGCGACAAATCTTTTCTGAAGGATAAAACCGGAAAGCAGGTTGACCGCCTTGATCAGCGCGATGCCCCCGATCCAAAGCCAGAGCCACGGAGGAAGGGCGAACTCCGGCAGCAGCTTCCACAGGCATACTGCCACAAACACAAAATCGGCGGCGGTATCCAGCTTCGCGCCGAACGCGCTTGCGGTATTGGTTCTTCGCGCAACCGCCCCGTCGATCATGTCGGTGAGACCGGCAAGCAGGTAAAGGATGCAAAATGCCGGGGAAAAAGCCGGACAGAACAGCAGGGCGACGCTGCACAGAATGCGCGTCAGCGTGATGAGATCGGCAATTCGGATCTTCCGCAAATGATGACAAAACCGTCTGCTTTTCTCCATATCTGACTTTCCGCCCC
>JAFYIF010000118.1 GCA_017538775.1 Oscillospiraceae bacterium
CATCCGCTTTCACCAGCGGCCGATCGGTCTTTTTTTCCTATGGTGCAGGTCCCGGCAGGACCTCCGCGCTTCCTGTGCTCTCCTATGCCTCCACCCGCTCCAGCGCTACACCGCTGCGGCAGGGGAGGTAGATTTGGATGCCGGTGCCGAAGGGGGTGTCGGCGCTGCGGTAGATCTGGTCCATGCCGATGCGGTCCTGGCCGCCCCAGGGCCAGTGGTCGGTGGACAGAGCCGCCCGGTAGCCGCCGGGGCCGGTCAGGCGGGTGTCCAGGAAGACGCCCTCCTGGGACTGGGTGGGGTGCAGGTTGAAGGCGAAGAGGACGCCGCCCCGGGCGAAGAGGATCAGCTTCCGCTCGTTGTCGATCCAGAGACACTCCGCCGGGCCGCTGCAGTGTATGTTCCGCGTGTTGATGAAGTAGGTCATGGCCCGGTCGAAGGCGGCCAGCCAGTCGTATTTCATGTCCCCGTCCCGGACCAGGGACCACTGGCGGCGGGCGTAGGCGGTGCTCCAGTTGTTGCCCTCCCGGGGGAAGTCCACCCACTCCGGGTGCCCGAACTCGTTGCCGATGAAGTTCAGGTAGCCGTCCCCGGCCAGGGAGCAGGTCAGGAAGCGGATGAGCTTGTGCATGTCCATGGCCCGGTCCATCGGGAGGCTCTGGGCGTCCTTGCGCATGGCGGAGTACATCTCCGCGCCCGCCAGCCGGAACATCAGGGCCTGGTCCCCCACCAGGGACTGGTCGTGGGACTCGCAGTAGCCGATGCTCTTCTCCCCCGGGCGGCCTCCGGTCAGGGCCCCCCAGAGGGCGTACATGTCCCAGTCCTCCTGGCGCTGGTCCTTCACCAGCCGGATCCAGACATCCGGCATCCCCATGGCCAGCCGGTAGTCGAAGCCCACCCCGCCGTATTCCAGGGGCAGGCAGAGGCCGGGAAAGCCGCTGACATCCTCTGCCACTGTCATGGCATTCGCGTTGACGCCGTGGATCAGCTCGTTGGCCAGCATCAGGTAGACCCGGCCGTCCACGTTGGTGTTCATGGAGAAGTAGTCCTCGTAGCGGGTGAAGCTGCAATACCCGTGGTTTTCGTACAGCATACTGGTGACGCCGTCGAAGCGGAAGCCGTCGAAGTGGAATTCCTCCTGCCAGTATTTCAGGTTGGACAGCAGGAAATGCAGCACCTCCGGCCTGCCGTAGTCGAAGACCCGCGTCTTCCATGCCGGATGCCAGCCCCGGTCCCCGGGGAGGAAATACTGGGCGTCCGTGCCGTCCTGGCCGTTCAGGCCCTCCCCCTCGTTGGGGCAGGCGTGACTGTGGACCAGGTCCAGCAACACGGCGATGCCCCGGGCGTGGGCCTGGTCGATGAGGTATTTCAGGTCCTCCGGTGTGCCATAACGATGGGAGGGCGCGAAGAAGTTGCTGACCTGATAGCCGAAGGAGGCGTAATAGGGGTGCTCCTGGATGGCCATGAGCTGGACGGTGTTGTAGCCGCCGTACTGGATCCAGGGCAGGGTCTGGTCGGCGAACTCCCGGTAGGAGCCGATGCCGCCGTGTTCCTGGGCCATGCCGATGTGGGCCTCGTAGATCATCGGGGCCTTGGGGCGCTGTCTGCCGTACCAGGCCCCGTCCGTCCAGGGGAAGGGCTCCTCCGGCAGCCAGATCTGACCGCAGAGGGTCTCGGTGCGCATGTCCATGACGCAGCGGCGGATGTAGGCGGGGATGCGCTCAAAGGCGCTGCCCTGGCGGCCCACCAGCAGCTTCACGAACTGGCCGTGGCGCAGGGCGTCCCAGCCCTCCAGCACCAGCTCCCAGACGCCGTTTCCGACCGGGTTCAGGGGGCAGCTCCAACGGTCCCAGCCGTTGAAATCCCCGGTCAGCCAGGCCGCGTCCGCCCCGGGCAGCCACTCCCGGAAGACCCAGCCCCGCTCCGTCCGGTGAAAGCCGAAGTAGCGGTGGCCGTTGGCAAAGTCCGACAGGCTCCCCGCGCCGCAGAGCTGCCAGCGGCGGGCGTTGTAGCGGTCCATGTGCAGCCGGATCTCCCCGGCCCAGGGCTTCAGCGTCGGGTCCTTTTCCACCAGCAGCCAGGCCGCGTTGTCCACATGAATCATATTTCTCTCCCCCTTCCCGTTTCGCGGGTTTTTTGGGTTTTTCTCCATTATATGCGAAGCCGGGACGGAAAGCAAGGACATTGCAAAAGACCCCGCTCCCACGAGGGGAACGGGGTCAAATCGGCGACAAAGAGATCG
>JAFYIF010000119.1 GCA_017538775.1 Oscillospiraceae bacterium
CACCCCGGAATACGGCGTGAAACGCATCTGGGCCACCTTCTACAAGGACGGTCTGCGGACCGTGAAGGTCGGGCCGTATCTGGTGGATTACATCCCCGAAAAGGCCCCGACGCCGACAAACCCCGGCTGCGTCGATCCCGCCACCGGGCAGGAGATCGGGAGAACCGAGGGGGGCGTCACGGTTTCCGGCGCGGCGGAGACGGTGTACCGCTTCTATGTCTCCGGGGTGCAGGGCTGCGGCATGTACCTCTCTTTTTGCTACACCGACACTGGGAACGGGAACGTCTATCCGACCGATTCGCTCCGCAAGATGGCCTGGAACGCCGGAACCGGGCGCTATGAGCTGGATGTGACACGCGGCCAGATCCCGCCGGACGCGGAGCTTGTGCGCTTCCAGATCCTCCATGACGATGAAGGCGGCCTCGGCGGCTACAAGGAAGCCAGCGAGCCGCTCGACCTGCCGCTTTACAATCCGGAACCCGGCTTCCGGCTGGACATCGACAACGTCACAGAGGAGACCGTCTACGACACCGTGGGGGCGATCCTCTATCCCAAGGCCTACCGGGGCGGCACCGTCGCCGTCTCGCTGGACGGCGGGAAGAGCTTCGGCGCGGAGCTGGCCCCGGAAAACGAAAGCTGGCCGGCGGTCTATTTCGCCCTGCCCGCGCCCGGCGATTACGACGTGTATCTTCGGTTCAGCAAGAGCGGGCTGAACCCCTTCGTCGCCGGGCCGCGCCACGTCTACTACAACGACGGCAGCCCCGCCGCGCCCTCCGACGCGGGCGTGGAGCTGGACGGCGAACCCGTCCGGCAGAAAAACGGCGCCTGGGTGCTCTCCGGCGCGGAGGATGCGGCATTCACCTTCTACGCGTTCGCCGACGCGGGGCTCTCGCTGGAGGCCATCTTCCGCGACGCGGCGGGGACGGAGCTGTTCACCCGCGACCTGAACCGGGTCGGGCTGCGCTACGCGGTGAACGTCCCGCTGTCGGAGCTGCACGATGCCGCGACGGTCTCCTTCCGGGTCAAGGCCGGGGAGGACGGCAAGCCGGGACGCCCCCGGACGCTCGACCTTCGCGTGCTCTATCTGAAGGCCCTTTACGCCCCCACGGTCCCCTATGCGCTGCATCAGGACGCGGACGGGACAAGCTTCTTTGCTGTGGCCCCCGGCGCGAGCTTTTCCGGCGTCTTCGAGGCCCCGACCCTCCAGGGCCTGAGCCAGCGCGTGACGCTCTCCTACCAGACCGCCTCCGGCGCGAACAAAACGGCGCAGGGCACGGTGGAGGGGGACGCGCTGGGGCAGTACGCGGTCCGTCTGAGCCTGCCCGCCAACGCCGCCCGGCTCCGTTCCATCCAATATGCGCTCCTGGAGGACGGGGAAACGCTGGTCCAGCTCAGCTATCCCCTGACCGGCTGGCGCGTCTGGGCGATGACAAAGGTCACCGGTATCCCGAAGGCCTACGCCGACGCGGGCGCGGCCTTCCGCCTTACGGGCGGGGATGTGGACGTTTCCGCCGTGCTGACGGCGGACAACTACGCCGCGCTGGAGCTGGGGGACATCCCCACCGGGCGCTATACCTATGAGATCACCGGCCGCAGCGGGCACATCCTCGGCGGCACGGCTGACATCACCCGGGGCAAAGACCTCGTCCTCTCCGACTGTCCGGCGCTTGGGACCCTGACCGTCAAAAGCGCGGGCGAGGCCGTCAGCGCCACCGTCAAGGCCAGCCTTGTCACCCCGGACGGCGAAACCCACAGCGCCACCGGCGCGGTGGGCGCGAAGCTGTATGACCTGCCCGTCGGCACCAAAGCCACCGTCACGCTGGACTACGACTCTGACGCCTACCCGGAGGTCATCGGTTATACCCCGGCCAGCAGGACCGTCACGGTCAGCGGCAACAAGAGCACGACCTTCACCTTCCAGAAGGCCAGCTTCTGCACGCTCAGCGGCAAGCTGGTCCGCGCCGACCACTCCCGCTATCAGCACGTCTATTACACCGACGTCTCTGTGGAGCAGACGATCATGCGCAACGGCCAGCCGGAGACCTACCGCGCCACGGTCCGGACCGACTTCTACGGCAACTTCTCCGGCCTCACGGTCTACGACGGCGTGGAAGCCACGCTCAGCGTGCGCCACGTCAGCTATCAGCTCGTGGAGCCCTGCGTCTTCACGCCCGACGGCGACACGGATCTGGGCGAGCTGGAGCTTGACTTCTCCACCGAGCTGGTGGTGCCGGTCAAGCTGATCCTCGTCTCCCCCGAACACGTCCACGCGGACAAGAACGGCTACCTTTACCACACGGAGGACGACAACAGCCGCAACAGCGGCCTGACCGAGGTCGTCGCGGAGAGCGCGATCCTCCCGATCACCCGCATCTACAAATACGAGGGCGGCACCAGTTCGACCCTGCTTCCGGACCGGGATTTCGACGTGCTCACGGTGGGCGGGAACAAGGTTCTGCGCTTCCACGCGGGCACGGTCGGCCCCGGCGCCACGCTCAAGTCGGCCATCAGCGCCATGAGCTTTGAGTACGGGGGAAAAACCTACTCCATGGGCTATACGGACAGCCAGATCACCCTCGACGAAAACGGCAACGCCGTGCTGGAGATCCGGGCCGCGCAGCTCGGCGGCGAAGTGCGCGCCACCGTTGCGCCGGAAGGCTCCGGCCTGATCGGGTTCCTCTGTCTCCGAAGCTACGACGGCGACGGCGGCGGCTGGCGCTACGTCTACGGCACGGGCGAGCTGAGCATCCCCTACGGCGCGGCGGAGATGCAGCAGGTCAAGGACCACAAGGGGCTTTCCGCTTACAGCCTCACCGTCCGCCCGGAGGAGCTGGACGATCTGCTCGAGCATTTCAGCAGCGGCGGCGGCCCCGGCGGGACCAACTCCTGCCTGAGCGGCTGGCTCCGGCTCCAGAACAACCTGATCGTCCATCTGGACAACATGACGCCCGCAAAGCCGGTGGGCGCGGAGATCTTCGGGGCCTACCGCTTTGTCTATCAAACTGCCCTGTCCGAGCGCAAGGGCTATGTGCGCGTCACGGCCACGATCGAAAAGCGCTACCCCGAGGTCCCCGACGAGAACGTGATCGACTACATCGAGGTCTTCAGCGGCAGCGAGATGTATGGCAAGAGCTGGTTTGACTACACGATGAACGGCGTGGAGATCGGCGCAGAGCAGGCCGTGGCCGAAAAGCGCTGGGACGACGCCATCTGGCACAACACGAAGGACGAAGACGGCTACTTCCGCCCGACGCAGCATCTGAGCTTCCGCTGCGAGGTGCCGATGGACTCCGTCAACCGCATCAACGCGACGCTCAAGCTGCACACCCGGACCCTGAGCGGCAAGGACGCCGACGGCAGGCCCGTCTACTCCGGCTACGCCCAGCAGTACCTCGGCGTCAGCGAGACGGTGAACCTCTTCGATCTGAGCGTCCCCGACACGCTGTACATCAGAGAGGAGCAGGAGAGCCAGGGCAGGCAGAACTGGACCGCCACGCTCAGCCTGCGCACCTACATCAGCGACGACCCGAAGGAGAACCTCATCACGATCTGGGACAACGGCACGGCGATCGACAGCTTCACCGCCAGCCACAGCCGGTATACCAGCACAGTCTTCGTCCGAAGCGTATCCCTGACGGACAACCAGCAGCCCGGCCTCCACACGCTCTGGGCCTCGCGGCCAGTCTTCAACGAGGAGCGCGGCGAATACGAGACCCTCATCAGCTACTCCCAGTGCCTCCCTGTGCTGATGGGCAACGAGCACGACAAGGCCGTCCACGTCACGAACATCTGGTGGACGCACTGGAACCACCGCACGAGCTGGGACCCAAACGTACCGGACTACATGCACTTCTCGAACGCCGCCGCCCTGGAGGGCGCGGAGATCTGGATCTGGCCCGACAAGCGCAGCGACATGACCTTTGACGTGCAATATGTTGACAGCAAGCAGCTTGCGGGCGTCAACTTCGTCTACACGGCCCAGGTGCTCCATGAGGGCTGGAACTGGTGGGACAACATGGGCAACCATGGCGACACATGGCTCCGCTACTGGACCACGCAAACGATCACGCTTCCCTGCGAGTGGAAGGGCGACTACGTCAGCTCCGACGGCACGGTCTACAGCCGCTGGGGCTTTGAGAACAAGTATCTGGGCTACATCACCGGCTTTAGCTGGCAGTTCGTCTACAAGGCGAGCGTCGACACCTCCGACGACCCCGACGTGGCGCAGCGGGTGGAGGACGAGCTGGAGGCGCTGTACGAGGCCAACGGCCTGGGCGAGGTCCCGGATGACAGGGCGCTGGCGGAACAGATCCACGCGGCCGGCGGCGACACGCTGAAGCAGCTTTTGCAGGAGGACGGCGACCTGCTGCCCGACATGTTCTGGGACCTGAAACCCAGAGTCCAGGAGGAATCCGGCGATCACATCGTCGTGACCGCGCCCGACACCGCGGAGGTGGAGGGCTTCCGCATCGAGATGCGCGAGGGCGAGCTGATCACCGGGGCGCAGAACCTGAACGAGCAGATCTACAAGCTGATGGAGACCGAGCGCGAGAACGGCTCTCAGGACCCGACCGAAAAACCGGAGGACGGCTGGCGCGTCTACTGGGCCAAAACGGACAGTCTCCAGGGCACCACCCTGATCCGCATGGCGGTCCGGGAGGTGCAGGAGGCCGACGGGCGCTGGCACTACAGCTACCACCGCCGGGTCTACCTCCCCGTGCGCGTGGCCGAGGCCCTCACCGGCGAGACGCTCCTCCGCGACGCGGAGCTGATGGATGCGCATGACGACTTCATCGGGCGGGCCGACCGGGGCAAGAAGGTCTACGACACCTTCAACGATTACTTCACCTACACCGATCTGGGGAACACGATGTATGTCAACCAGATGGAAAAGGAAATGCGCATCTTCATGGGCAGCGCCGAGGCCGGTGAGAAGTGGGGCAAGCAGTGCTCCCTCATCTCCGACCGCGCAGGGAAGACCATGGCGGTCCTGGGCGTGGCGGACGCGGCCTACACCTACTACAAGGGCCCGGACGGCAAGGACGGCTCCGGCCTACGGCAGCTTCTGGAGCATGTGCAGGATGAAAAATTCCGCCGCAGCATTGAGAATCAGATCCGGGACTACGAGGAGATGCGGCAGGCCATTTTCAACCAGGATATGACCATGAAGACCGTGTCCTCCGCCAGTAACTTCACCTCGATCAACATCGTCGGCAAGCTGGCCGTCTTCCTGGGCGGGCTGGGCAACAGCTGGTTCTCCGACCAGGCCAAGCAGTTCAACCAGCAGGTCTACGACACCACCCTGCTGGACATCCAGCGCCAGCTCCGCTTTGAAAAGGCCAAGGCCAGCCGCCCCGCCGCCGAAAAGTGGCTGCGCGACAAGATGGACTCCATCTACGGCAAGGGCAACTGGAGCGAGTACGCCCTGGAGGAGGAGCGCAAGCTCTGGGTGCTGGTCACCGACGAGGACGGCTCCGTCCACTACGTCTGGCACGAAAAGGCCGGCAACTACAATGCCGTCTGGGACCCCGCCGGCTTCGTCTTTGAGGCCGTGGAGGAAAACCGGCTGGAGAACGTCACCGCGACGCTGTACTTCACCGATGCGGTGAACGAAGCCGGCGAGCCGGTGGACTTCGCCGTCTGGACCGACGCTGCGGGAAACCAGATCAATCCGAGCTGGACCAACAGCGACGGCACCTATCAGTGGATGGTGCCGGAGGGCTGGTGGAAGGTGCGCTATGAAAAGGACGGCTACCTGATCGCCGAGTCCCGGCCCATGCGCGTCCCGCCCATCCACACGGCGGTCAACGTCGGGCTGCTGAGCACCGAGGCCCCCACCGCCCGGGTCAGCGTGGGCACGGGGGAGATCACCGTCCTCTTCTCCAAGTACATGCAGCTGGAGTCCCTGATCCGGCTCTTCGGCGACGACAGTTACCGGAGCGAGCGCTTCGACGCCTCCGCCTTCACCGTGCAGTTCTATGACGCGGCGGGCAGGGCCGTCCCCGGCACCGTGTCCTTCCCGGACAAAGCGGCCAACACCGGCTACAAGGGCGAAGGCTACGGGCGCGACATCATCGCCTCCGACTGGTTCGTGCGCACGGCGGTCTTCACCCCCGCCGACCCGGAGACCGACCTGACGGGCGTGAGCTGGCAGTTTGCCGACGGCATGGTGAGCTATTCCGGCGTGGCTCTGGACAAGACGGGCGCGCCTGAAAACCTCTACCGCGTCAGCCTCGACCCGGACGGCGGCGCGCTCCGGGAGACCGCAGCGCTGACCCAGCCGGACGGCAAACTCAAGAGCCTCCCGGACCCGGTGCGGGAGGGCTACGTCTTCGACGGCTGGTACACCGACGCCGGTGCAAAGGTGGAAGCGGATCATGTGTTCACCGCCGACACCGCCCTGACCGCCCGATGGACCAGCCCCACGGACATGGACTACGCCGATGACTTGAACAGCCTGCGCGTCCGCAACCCCGAGGGCAAAGCGAAGACCTGCGTGATCGCCTACTACGACGCGCAAAACCGCCTGCTGCGGACGGAGTTCCGGTCCGTTCCCGCCGGGGAGACCGCGCTTCCCCTCTCCCCCGCCGACGCGCATCACGCGAAAGCCTTCCTGCTGGACCAGAAGCAAACCCCGGTCTGTCGGGAAGAGTCCTGTTACTTCTGAAAAAGAATTCCTGCC
>JAFYIF010000012.1 GCA_017538775.1 Oscillospiraceae bacterium
ACTACTACATAAAGCCGCCCAAAATCACGAAAAACATCTGGTACGGTACCCCAAGGAATGCTTGAAGAGCCGTATGCGTGAATCGCGCACGTACGGTTCCGTGAGGGGCGGCGGCAGCAATGCCAGCCGTCTACTCGACCTCTATGACTCATTTGCCCGCTGAATGATGTTGCGCCCGATTCCCGTCAGCCGCTCGATGCGCCTGACGGTCAGCCCCGCCGCTTTCAGGCGGCAGAGGGCCTCGTTCCGGGCCGCCCGGTCCATGCGCTGCAACACCGTGCCGTTTTCCGTGCCCAGTATGCTGCGCAGCAGGTCCCGTTGCCAGGTCTCGTCCTGCCGGTCGAATTCCATGCAGACCGCGCCGCTCTCGTCCGCCAGGAATGCGTCGAGCTGCGCCCGGTCACCGATCAGCTCCCGCAGCAGCGCCGTGTCCACGAATGACCCGGGCCGGTCATACTGGGCGTAGCTGTTCCAGGCATAGGCCGAAGCCGGACAGATGCCAGCCTTCGCAGGGTTGTTCAGGATGTAGCGGAACACAGTGAGCAGATAGGCGTCGTCCTCGACGGCCTCGCTCCGATAGCGGTCCTGGAACAGGTGCCCGCAGCGGTCGTATTTTTTGTTGAAATAGGCGGAGTAGCTGACGCCCAGTTTCTTCATCAGTTGCGGCGCAAGTCCCTCCGGGTCCCGCACCAGCAGATGCACATGGTTCTCCATCAGGCAATACGCGCAGACCGCCACCCCTGTCTCGCGGGCATAGCGCCGCAGGGTGGAGAGGAAAAACTGGTAATCTGCCCGCTCCTCAAACAAGGCCTGCCGCCCGATTCCACGGACGATCAGGTGCAGATACCCGGACGCGCTCGACTGTCTGGGCTGACGCGGCATAGGTCTGGCCCCCTTTTGTGGTTTGGTGTGGATTCAAGATACCATAAAAAGAAAAATGAGTCAAGGAGAACCGTCCCTTTTGACTCACAGCTTGCATTTTTCAGAAAAACGCATATAATGTGTGTACAGGATGTATGCACAAGAGGAGGAGTATTCTATGACTACGACCCGCGTTTTTCAGAATGGCAACAGTCAGGCGATCCGCATTCCACAGGATCTGCGGACAGATAAGAACGAGTTTTTCATCCGCAAAATCGGCGACGTGTTTATCGCGTTTCCCACGGATGACCCCTGGGCTCCGACCCGGCAGGTCATCGGCACGTTTCCGCCGGACTTTCTGGACGGGCGGGAGCAGCCTTCCTGGGACGACGTTCCACAACGGGAGGCGCTTTGATGTTTCTTCTTGATACGAATATCTGTATCTACTTGATGAAGAATTCTTATCCGAAGCTCACGGAGAGAGTTTTTTCACACGATCCGTCAGAAATGGCGCTTTCATCCATCACGCTGTTTGAACTTGAATACGGGGCAGCCAAAAGCAACTGGGGAGAGAAGACAAGACACAACCTGGCATTGTTCCTTGCTCCGTTCACGATTCTGCCGTTTGACAGCGCAGACGCAATCACAGCGGGCAGACTCCGCGCTTATCTGGAGCAGAAGGGAACGCGGATTGGTTCGTATGACGTTCAGATTGCAGCCCAGGGGTTATCCAGAAATCTCACGGTCGTTACGCACAACACCAGCGAGTTTCGGAGCGTCGTCGGCCTGCGCGTAGAAGACTGGGTTGCGCAGAAATGAGTCAAAAGGGCCGCTTCTCCCCGCCTCATTCCCGATACCCCCGCGCCCCCGAGAGATAGACGGTCTGCGTCGCGTCGTCATAGCCGACGAAGAAATCCAGCGCCCGGCCCAGGTCGCGGAGCTTGAAATAGTTCGCCCCGTCGATTTTGTAGACTGTCAGCGTCACGGACTCGCCGTCGATGCAGACGGCGTCGTTGCTGGGAACCGCGTCAGCCTGCGCATCGGCGACGCCGGACAGCTCGCCGCCCACCGGCGCGTAGGGCTGGCCGGGGCGGAGCGTGACGGTCCGGGTCTGGGCGTCATAGTCCACCGCGAACTGCCGTTCGCTGCCCCGGAGGAGCATGGCCAGGTCCCGGAGCCGGAAGTAGTTGCTGCCCTCGATTTTATAAACGGCGGGGCGGACCAGGTGCGCGTCGGGCCGGTCGGCGCTGTTGCTGAGGACAATGGCGTTGTTGGTGGCGACGGCGGCGCATGGCCCCTCCGCCAGTGCGCTCAGGCCCGGCGCGAGGCAGAGCAGCAGGACCAGCGCGGCAAGAAACAGCTTTTTCATGGAATGACCTCCCTGCAAAGATGGATTTTTTTGGGGCGCTACGCCCTGTCAGACGCGGCAGCCCGGGAAAAGTTCCCGGGCTGTTCCCTTTTGACGCATCGACTGGCACTTGCAAGCTTTCCTTGCGCATGGTATAATACCACGGCGCGCAAAAGACCAGTCGGCGCGCACGAGATTCACTGGAACGAAAGGGATGCGATATGGCCTCCAACAAACTGCTGCGAACCAATGAGGACATCAAATTCGTCCTCTCCCGTCTGCTGCCCCAGGTGAAGGACCCCCGGGTGGGGCAGGGGAAGATGCTCTCCATCACCCGGGTGGACACCACCGGGGACCTGCGCTACAGCAAGATCTACGTCAGCGCCCTGGGCGAGCTGGACGAAAAGGAATTCCGCCGGGGCATCCGCAGCGCCGCGCCCTGGCTGCGGCGGGAGCTGGGCAGCGCCCTGTCCCTGCGCTATACGCCGGAGCTGGTGTTCGAGCTGGATCACAGCATCGAGCACGGGGCGTATATCAACAGCCTGATCGAAAAGCTGGACATCGGAGAAAAGGGGGATGCGAAAGATGCCGACGATTGAGGAATGCGCCGCCTTCCTGCGGGAGCGGGACGGCTATCTGATTTTGACCCATAAGCGCCCGGACGGGGACACCCTGGGCTGCGCCGCGGCGCTCTGCCACGCGCTGCGGCGGCTGGGCAAGCGGGCCAGCCTCTGCCCGAACCCGGACATCACCGAGCACTTCCTGCCCTTCGTGGCCCCCTATCTGGGGGAGAGCGGGGAGGGAGAGACGGTGCTGAGCGTGGACATCGCCGAGCCGAAGCTGTTCCCGGCGGGCTTTGCCGGCGGCCCGGTGGAGCTGGCCATCGACCACCACCCCACCAACAGCGGCTTTGCCCGGCGCACCCTGCTCTGGGCGGAGAAGGCCGCCTGCGGGGAGATCGTGCTGGAACTCATCGAAGCTATGATGGGCGGCCTGACGCCGGAGGAGGCGGACGCGCTCTACATGGCCGTCTCCACCGACTGCGGCTGCTTCCAGTACGGCAACACCAACGCCGCGGTTCACCGGGCGGCGGCGAAGCTGCTGGACTACGGGGCCCACGTGGCCGCGCTGAACAAGGCCCTGTTCCGCTCGTCCAGCCCCGCCCGGCTGCGGCTGGAGGGCCAGATCTTCTCCACCATGCGCACCTACCATCAGGATGAGATCAGCGTGGTGGTGGTGACGCGGGAGATGCTCGCCGCCTGCGGGGCCACGGAGGACGACACGGACGACCTGGCCAACCTGGCCGGGCGGATGCGCGGCAACCGGATCACCATCACGGTCCAGGAGCAGGCCGACGGCCGGGTCCACGGCTCGGTCCGCACGGACGGCAGCGTGAACGCGACGAAGATCTGCGCCCGCTTCGGCGGCGGCGGTCACGTCCGCGCCTCCGGCTGCACCGTGGACCTGAGCGCTCAGGAGCTGGCCGCCGGGCTGCTGGAGGCTGTGGAGCAGGCCATGGCATGAACGGCATTCTGCTGATCGACAAGCCCCAGGGCTGGACGAGCATGGACGTGTGCGCCCGCCTCCGGGGCGCAGCGCACGAAAAGCATGTGGGCCACGCCGGGACCCTGGACCCCCTGGCCACGGGTCTGCTGTGCGTGTTCCTGGGCCGGGCCACAAGGGCGGTGGAGTTTGCCGAGGGGGATGAGAAGACCTACGAGGCCACGCTGCAACTGGGGCTGACCACGGATACCCAGGATCTGAGCGGCACGGTGCTGAGCCAAAGCCCGGTCCGGGTGAGCGACGCTGCGCTGGAAGCGGCCCTGGCGCAGTTCCGGGGGGAGATCCTGCAGGTCCCCCCCATGTACTCCGCCCTCAAGGTGGACGGCCAGACCCTCTACCGCCTGGCAAGAAAGGGCAAAGAGGTGGAGCGGCAGCCCAGACCGGTGACGGTTTTCGCCCTGGACTGCCTGGGCCGGGAGGGGGACGCGGTCTTCCTGCGCGTGCGGTGCAGCAAGGGCACCTACGTCCGCACGCTCTGCCACGACATCGGCCAGCTTCTGGGCTGCGGCGGGGCCATGGCCGCCCTGCGGCGCACAGCGGCGGGGCGCTTTACGCTGGAACAGGCCCACGCGCTGCCGGAGGTGCTGGCAGCGGTGGAGGCGGGCGCGGCGGAAGCGCTGCTGCTGCCGGTGGAAACGCTCTTCGACGCCCTGCCGGTGCTGCGGCTCAGCTCCGGCCAGGAGCGGGTCATCCGCAACGGCGGCTGGTTTTCCAGCCGGGCCGCGGCGGGGGACTGGCGGCTCCGGGGCGTGGACGGGAGCTTCCTGGCCCTGGGCCGCGCCGCCGGGGGCCGGGTGCGGGCGGTGAAAAGCTTCTTCTGAACGCGCAACACGAGAAAGAATAAGGTGGGAAACAGCATGGAACAGACAGAAAAGACGGTCCTGGCCCTGGGATTTTTTGACGGCATCCACATCGGCCACGGGGCCCTGCTGCGCCGGGCCACAGAGCGGGCGGCGCAGTTGGGGGCCACCCCGGCGGTGCTGACCTTTGACGTACACCCGGACATCCTGGTGAAGGGCGTGCCCGTGGCCCTGATCAACAACGCCGCCGACCGGGCCAGGATCCTGGCGCGGTATTACGGCATCACCACGATCTTCTACTTCCCCTTCAACAACGAGACGGCCCGGATGCCCTGGCAGGACTTCCTCCAGCGCATGGTGGAGGAGCACGGGGCGGTGGGCTTCGTGGTGGGCCACGACTTCCGCTTCGGCGACCGGGGCAGCGGGGACCCGGAAAAGCTCCGGGGCTGGTGCGCGGAGCGGTCTTTGAGCTGCGACGTGATCCCCGCCGTCAGCGCTCTGGGCGGCGTGGTGTCCTCCACCCGCATCCGGGACCTGATCCAGGACGGGGCGGTGGAGCAGGCCGACCAGCTTTTGGGCCACCCCCATCTGCTGAGCGGCACGGTCCTCCACGGCTTCCGCAACGGTCGGGCCATGGAGTTCCCCACCCTGAACCTCCGCTTCGACCGGAACGTGCTGGTGCCCCGCCACGGGGTCTACGCCACCAGGGTCCTGCTGGACGACGGCCGGGAGCTGAGCGGCGTCACCAACGTGGGCGTCCGCCCCACCTTCGGCGGCGAGGACGGCGTCACCGTGGAGACCCACCTGCTGCACTTCTCCGGCGACCTGTACGGCCAGACCGTCACCGTGGAGTTCCTGGCCTTCCTGCGCCCGGAGCGCAGCTTCGACTCCCCGGAGGCGCTGAAAGAGCAGATCCGGCAGGACGCGGAGCAGGCGGAAGCCATCGCGGGGGTATGACAGAAAAATGGCAGCGAGCCCCGGGCAGAAAAAACGGCGGACACACGAGCGGTGTCCGCCAAATCTTTCTCTCTTCCCGGCCTGTCCCTCTCTCGGCCACAGCCGCAGTATAGC
>JAFYIF010000120.1 GCA_017538775.1 Oscillospiraceae bacterium
ATATCGGAACGAAGGCGCAAACAGAGCGGCGCTCCCCGGAATCTCATGCGGGAAGTGCCGCCCGGCGTCTTATGCCAGCACCACGCGGTTGTAGTTTTTCTTGCCCCGGCGCAGGGTCAGGCCCTGGCCGATGTCGGCGGGGGTGAAACTGCGGTCGATGTCGGAGATCTTCTCGTCCCCGGCGACGACGCCGCCCTGGTTCACGTTGCGTCTGGCGTCGCCCCGGGAGGTGCACAGGCCAGTCTTCACCAGCAGGGAGAGGATGTCGATCTTCCCGGAGGGGAAATCGGCTTCGCGCAGAACGGTGGTGGGGATGTCGGCGCTCGCGCCGCCGCCGGAGAAGAGGGCCTTTGCCGCCGTCTCCGCCTTTTGCGCCTCGGCCTCCCCGTGGACCATGCGCGTCAGCTCGAAGGCCAGGATCTCCTTGGCCCGGTTGAGCTGGCTGCCCTCCCAGGCGTCCATGGCGTCGATCTCCTCCAGGGGCAGGAAGGTCAGCATCCGGATGCACTTGAGCACGTCCGCGTCCCCCACGTTGCGCCAGTACTGGTAGAACTCGTAGGGGCTGGTCTTCTCCGGGTCCAGCCAGACCGCGTTTCCGGCGGTCTTGCCCATCTTCTTGCCGCTGGAGTCCGTCAGCAGGGTGATGGTCATGGCGTAGGCATCCTGGCCCAGCTTCTTGCGGATCAGCTCCGTGCCGCCCAGCATGTTGCTCCACTGGTCGTCCCCGCCGAACTGCATGTTGCAGCCCAGGGTCTGGAAGAGGTGGTAGAAGTCGTAGCTCTGCATGATCATGTAGTTGAACTCAAAGAAGCTCAGACCCTTCTCCATCCGGTTCTTGTAGCACTCCGCCCGGAGCATGTTGTTCACAGAGAAGCAGGTACCCACCTCCCGCAGGAGGTTTACATAATTCAGGTCCAGCAGCCAGTCGGCGTTGTTGACCATCAGGGCCTTGCCCTCGCCGAACTCGATGAAGCGCTCCATCTGGCGGCGGAAACGCTCGGCGTTGTAGTCGATGTCCTCCCGCGTCAGCATCTTGCGCATGTCGCTGCGGCCGCTGGGGTCGCCGATCATGGTGGTGCCGCCGCCGATCAGGGCGATGGGCTGGTTGCCCGCCTGCTGGAGGCGCTTCATCAGGGTCAGGGCCATGAAATGCCCCGCCGTCAGGCTGTCGGCGGTGCAGTCAAAGCCGATGTAAAAGCGGGCTTTCCCGCTGTTCAGCAGCGTGCGGATCTCCTCTTCGTCCGTCACCTGGGCGATGAGTCCACGGGCCTGCAGTTCTTCGTAGATGCCCATATCAGTCTCTCTCCTTCTCGTTTTTCGCTCGCATCACATAGAGGCCGGGCGCGGTGTCCCGGCTTAGCAGCAGCGTCTCCCCGATCCGCTCCGCCGGGCCAAGGATATGAAGCGCCTCGTCCAGGTGGGCAATCTCGTCGTAGCCGCTGCGGTCCGTGCGGTAGTGCATCGCCACGGCCACCCGGGGGCGCAGGGCCGTCAGGATGTCCCGGGCCTGGGCCGCGTCGATGGTGTAGTAGCCTCCCACCGGGAGCAGCAGCAGATCCAGATCTTGCAGCCGCGCCGCCTCCGCCTCCGAAAGGGGCCGGCCCAGGTCCCCCAGGTGGGCGCAGCGCAGCGTGCCGAAGCGGAACACGCGGACCGTGTTTTTGCCCCGCAGCGCCCCGCCGCAGGGGTCGTGCTCGGTTGCGAGCTCCTCCACCGCGAAGCCCTCCGGCGGGCTGGTCTTCCGGCGCTTTACGTTCTTGACCGCGCCGTGGTCCCGGTGCTCGTGGCTGCAATAGACCGCGTCCGCCGTCTCCCGCAGCCGGGCAAGGCCCGGCACGCTGCCGTCGGCGTAGGGGTCCAGCACCAGGCGGTAGCCCCGCCACTCCAGGGCGAAGCTGGCGTGGCCCAGGTAGCTGACAAGTACGCTCTCGTTCATGGCTTGATCCTCCTGGCTTCCAGATAATAGCGCTTGTCCTCGGCCCGGCCGATGGAAAAGCTCTTGCGGGGGAAGGGGCCGCTGCGGGCCACGGAGGGGAACAGCTCCGCTTTCTCCAGCTTCGGCAGCAGCAGGGCGCAGCAGCCGCTCCGGGCCAGCTCCAGCGCCGTCTCGTCGTTGTGGACATAGTCCAGTTTCCCGCCCCAGCGGGCCAGGTGGGCGGCGAGGAAGGCGTCCGTCTCCCCGATCAGCGCCCCGATGGAGGGGGCGGGGACGGACAAAAGCGTCTCCCCTTCCGGCGTGACGGCCCGCAGCGGGCGCGCCGTGCCCTCCGCCGCCTGCGCGAAGTGCGCCCGCAGCTCGTCCACAAAGGCCGCCGGGTTCCCGCTCCAGACCACCCGGTGGATGGGCTCGAAGGTGATGGAGGGTTCGTGGATGTTCACCAGCTCCACCAGGGACCAGCGGGCCGGGTGGGTCTCCCGCTCCGCGGGCGTCAGGGAGGCTTTCAGCTCCTCCCAGCAGCGCTTGGCCGTGGCCAGGGAGTGGTTGCCGTCCCCCATGGCGAAGACCAGCGGGGCGCGGCCTTCCCGTCTGGCCGCCGCCTCCGCCCGCTCCGTCAGAGCCGCGAGCGCCGCGTCCACCCGGTCCGCCGCCGGACCGCTGACGCGCCAGCCCCGCAGATGCCCGCCCCCGGCCAGCAGGGGGAAGTCAGAGAGGGGGGCTTCCAGTTCCTTGGCGCAGCTGTCCATGACCCCGTCGGCGGGGTCGTCCAGGAAGACCATGACGTGCGGCAGCTCCAGCGCCGCCCCGGCCCGGATGCGCATCCGGGCGGGCAGACGGCTCTCCACCGTGCCCTCCGTGGCCCGGACGGGGCTGTCTGCCCCGGCCCGGTAGTCGTACTGCTCCAGATCCAGCGCCCCCAGCAGGCCCCGCCGGACGACGCCGCTGCGCAGCGTCCGCTCCAGATAGACATAGCTGTCCGGCAGCTCCCGGAACAGCCCGGCGCGCAGGTAGTCCTCCATGGCCGCGCCGATGCGCCGGCTCTCCGCGTCCAGGTCCGCGCCCTCCAGATACGCCTCCGGCAGAATCAGCCGCAGCGCACTGGGCGCTTCGCCGATCTCCGCGTCCAGCGCCGCCCAGTAGCCCGGGTCGCTGGTAAACTGGTCGCAGGCCACCACGCTCCAGCGGCGCAGCTCGCAGCGCTGCGGCAGCAGAATGTCCGCCCGGCGAAAGATGCTTCCCATACGCCGTGCCCCCTCTCGTTTCAGTTGCATAGATGGGGACAGTATAACAAATACCGGCGCAAATAGCAATGCGCGTTCACCATAGAAATTCCGCCGCCGGGTTCGGCGGGCTTTGGAAAAAATGATGCTTCCATTTTGCCGCAAACTGGGGTATCATGGAAGACCCGTGAATCGACTGAACAGGAGGCGCGAAAGATGTACGAGCTGCCCGCACCCGTGACCCTGGCCCTGGACCGGCTCCAGGCGGCCGGATACGAGGCCTGTCTGGTGGGCGGCTGCGTCCGCGACCTGCTGCGGGGGCAGCGCCCCCAGGACTACGACCTCAGCACC
>JAFYIF010000121.1 GCA_017538775.1 Oscillospiraceae bacterium
AGACCAGCATGTGCAGCCGCCCGGAGACCACCAGGCCCTCCGCGTCGTCGGGAAAGATGTGGAAGTTGTGGTCCAGCAGACCGCCGACGCCGGGGATGCGCCAGATGCCGCCGTGGGCGTGGCCCACCAGCAGCAGGTCCACGGGCAAGTCCGGATACAGCTCGGCCAGGTCGTTGCGGTGCCCCAGCATGAGCCGGAAGCCCTCCGGGGCCGAGGCCGCCACCGCGTCCGGCGTCGGCATGTCCGCCGGGCCGCAGGGGTCCTCCACGCCCAGCAGCACGATGCTGTCCCCGCCCCGCTCCAGCAGCGTCCACTCGTTGCGCAGATAGCGCACGCCGTGCCGCTCCAGCAGCGGGATCAGGCCGCCCAGCCGCCGGGCGGCCCACTCGTGGTTGCCGCTGACATAGTAGACCGGGGCGATGGCCGTGAGCTGCCCCAGCAGGGCGTCGATCACCGAAAGGTCCGTGGACTCGTCCGCCAGGTCGCCGGTCAGGGCGATCAGGTCCGGCTCCGTCGCCCGCACCGCCTCCAGCAGCCGGGCGTTGTCTTGTCCGAAGACCGCCCCGTGCAGGTCGCTGAGCTGGAGGATGCGGTAGCCCGCAAAGCCCGCGGGCAGCCCGGGAAAACTGAGGCGGTAGTGCGTCGTCACCAGCCGGAGGTTGCTGTCCGCCGCAGCCAGGCCCAGCAGCAGGGCCAGCGCCGCCAGCAGCCCCAGCAGCCGGCGCTTTTTCCGGGGCCTCATGGCGTCTCCGGGACGCAGAGGGCGAAGACGCCGTAGCGCCCCAGCACCGCGCCCTGCTCCTGGCCGCCCCAGCAGATGCATACCCGGGCCGCCTCAATGTCGCGGAACTCGTAGCCCGCGAAGCGCTCCACCTGGCGGAAGGCGGCGTTTTCATCCTGGTACTCCACCGTGTCCACGAAGCAGTCCGGCGGGACCCGGGCGTAGAACAGGGCGAAGATATAGGGCTGGTTGACGGTGGAAGTGATGTAGATGGGGCGTTCCTCCAGCGCTTCGGCGGCCTGGATGGCCTCCCCCAGGCCGGGGAAGTAGTTGACGTTGCCCCCGCCGCCGAAGGCGCGGACATAGTGGACGGAAAAGAGCAGACAGCAGGCCAGCAGACCCGCCACAGGCAGGGCCGCCCAGTCCCCCAAACGGGACAGCAACAGATGGATCCCCAGGGCGGAGAAGTAGACCAGCGGCAGCCAGAGCATGTTCAGGCGGTTGATGTTGCCGCTGATCAGGGCCGCGCAGAGCAGGCCGCACCAGACCGCGTCCCGCAGATGGGCCTCCAGCGTCCGGTCCCGGCGCTGGAAGACGGAGGCGCCCAGGCCCAGCACGGCGGTGGGCAGTCCGAAGAAATACAGCAGGCCGCCCTGCCAGACCGGGAGGGCGTTCCAGATCAGCCCGTCGCTCTGGGTCCACAGCAGCTGTCCCAGGTCCCGGAGGTTCTGAATCGCCGCCGCCAGACCGCCGCCGCCGAAGACGCTGGTGGCCGCCTGGCGGCCCTCAGTCAGCTTCGGCAGGGTGAGGCCGAAGACCTCCACGGTGTGCAGGCCCAGGGCGCTGATGAGCTGGGCTCCGGCGATGGGCAGGGCCAGCAGGCCGAACAGCCCCAGGGCGCAGAGGCTCGGGGCCAGGCGCAGCTCCCGCCGCAGCCGCAGCGCTGCCAGCAGCAGGAAGGGCGGCAGGAAGAAGAAGGCGGTGCCGTAGGCGTAGAGGGACAGGCCGAAGGCGGCCCCCGCCCCCAGCAGGGCCCAGGGCCGCTCCCGGGACAGGACCAGGCACCAGATCCCGAGCAGCAGGAAGCAGGGCAGCAGATTGCTCTCCAGCCCCCAGCGGGAGAGCATGATGTGCCAGGGGTTGAGGGCCAGCACCAGCAGCGCCGTGAGGCCGAAGCGCGGCCCCCGGGTCCGCCGGGCCAGCCGCCAGAAGACGAAAAGCGTCAGACAGCCGCTCAGCGCGTTGGGCAGCCGGGTGCTGAGCTCGCTCAGGCCAAGCAGCGCCACGCCCGGCATGGCCAGATAGCTCATCAGGGCGTTCTGGCCGCTGCCCCAGGCGGTCAGCAGCACGGGGCAGGCGTTGCCGCAGCGGTCCATGCCGTAGCGCAAAATCGCCCAGGCCTCGTAACCGGCGCTGGCCTCGTCCTGGTTCAGCCCCACAGGGAGCTGCCCCAGCAGCGCCAGCCGCAGCGCGCAGCCCAAAATCAGCAGCAGCACGGCCAGGGCGGTCTCATGCCGGTCCAAAAAGTACAGGAATCTCGTTTTTCGCATGGCGGAAGCCTCCCCGGAAACAGGATACGGGACCAGAATACCACAGTTTCCCGGACGAAAAAAGGGGTTTTTTGTCCGGGATGCGGGAAAACAAAAAGCGCACAAAAAGCTCCCGTGCGCTTCTCCGTATCTTGGCCTTGCTTTTCGCGCCCCTTCGAGCTATACTGAATAAAATATTCCGGAGCCGCGGTGCGCCCCGCTGCTTCGTCGAAATCCAACCGGAGGCCGGAGGAACCCTGCCATGAAGCTGCTGTCCCTGTGTCTGTGCCTGGCGCTGCTGCTTGCCGCCTGCGCCGCCCCCGCCGCGGAGGAGACGGACTGGACGCCGGTCCAGATCGTCCTGGCCGTGGAGACCGGGCAGCTGCTCCCCTATGTCCAGGCGGATCGGATGGACGAGCTGCCCACGCTGCGCATGAGCCGGCCCGGCGACGCGGCCTTCGAACGCTGGCTGACGCAGCTGGGGCTGGACCCCGCCGCCGTCGCGGACGGGGCGCTGGTGCTGGCCGAAGGGCCCTACGCCATGGAGTTTTCGGCGCTGCTGCTGCCCGACGCGGAAGCAGCCGCCCGGGCCGCCGAGGCGCTGGAGGCCTACCGCGCCGCCCGGACCGTGGACTTCACCGGCTACGCGCCGGAGCAGGAGGCGCTGTTGCGCACTGCTGCGGTGCTGCACCGGGGGCGGGTGGCCGCGCTGTTCGTCTGCCCGGAGCCGGAGACGGCGGAACAGTCCTTTGCCCGCTGCTTCTCCGAGCCGCCGCCGGAAAACTTCCCCGACTGGCTCTTTGACCCGGAACCCACGCCCACCCCCGCGCCCACGGAGGCCCCGGCGGACGACTGGGACTATGACCACGACCGGCTGACGGCGGCCTGGGACGCGGGGGACTGGTCGGACCTGCACGAGAAGGACCGGGCGATATTGGACACGATTGCGGCGCTGCTGGACGAGCTTGCCCGCCCCGGCCAGAGCCTGCCGGAGCTGGAGCTGGCCATCCACGACTGGATGGTGGACCACATGGCCTACGACACCGCCACGCTGGAACGCTACGGCGGCATCCCCGACCCGGACAACGACAACCCCTATGGGGCGCTGGTCCACGGGCTGGGCATCTGCGAGGGCTACACCAGCAGCTTCCAGCTTCTGATGGACTTGATCGGCATCCCCTGCCTCAGCGTCAAGGGGCACAGCGACAACGGTCGGGAGTACGGCGAACACGCCTGGAACCAGGTGCTGCTGGACGGGGACTGGTATGTGGTGGACGTGACCTGGGACGACCCGCTGACCGACCGGGAGCTGCCCGCTGCCTATCACCACCGATATTATAACGTCACATCCGACGGCATCCGGCGCAACCACTTCTGGGACGAAGAGGCCGTCCCCGCCGCCCGCGGGACCCGCTACGCCTGGGCCGTCGGGGACGCCGGCCCCTACCAGGCGGAGACGGCGCTCACGGGCCTGCTGGACGGCACGAACTGAGGCGGCGCACGATGGAACAAGGAGGAAACGCGATGGAGAGACCTTGCCCGCTCTGCGGCAGAGAAAACCGCCCCCGGGCGCGCAGCTGTCACTACTGCGGCCAGAAGCTGCCCCCTCTGGCCGAGCCCGCGCCCAGGCAGGGCCACGGCTTCGGCAGCTTCGCGGCCTTTGTGGGGATTTTTCTGCTGCTCGTGGCGCTGCTGTACACCGGCTTTGTGACGCCGGGCTTTTTCCGCTTCGAAGCGGAGGAGGTGCCGGAACCGGAACCCACGCCGCAGCGTCTGGCCGCCGCGCAGACGCAGCCGCCCGCGCCGGAACCCGAACCGGAACCGACGCCGACGCCGACGCCCCGGACAGCCCTGTTCCGCAACCCCTTTGTGGATGTCATCGAGACGGACGAGAGCTTCCAGCCCATCGCCTGGGCCATTGACGAGGGCATTGCCTCCGCCTCCGGTCCCCTGTTCCGGCCCCAGGACGGCTGCACCCGCGCCCAGGCGCTGACCTTCCTCTACCGGGCCATGGGTTCCCCCCACCCCGGCCGGGGACGGAGTCCCTACGCCGACGTGAAGTCCGGGACCTGGTTTTATTCCCCGGTCCTCTGGGCGCTGGAGCAGGGGGTGATCTCCGAGTCCGAGGACGCCCACTTCTACCCCACCGAGCTCATCACCCGCGCCCAGGCCATCACCATCCTCTACCGGGTGGCGCTGAACGCGGGCCTGGCCGAGGAACCCCAGGACACCGAGGACAGCCCCTTCTGGGACATTTCCAGCTATGACTACTTCTATGACGCGGCCATCTGGGCCTACCGCAGCGGCGTCAGCTTCGGCATCGACGACGGCTGCTTCGGGGCCTGGTCGGCGGTGAACAAGGCGCAGATGCTGACCTTCCTCTACCGGGTCTTCGGCGAGGAGGCCAGCTACCAAAACCGGGACACCGCGCCGGACTTTGAAAAGCTTGGCATCATCTGCGACATCGAGGTGGGCGTGCCCGTCTCCGTCAGCTCCGTGGACTACAACCGCTACGGCTATGTCATCCCCGGCACCATGACGGTGGAGCGCTATGAGGTCTTCCAGTCCGACGACCGCCACGCGCCGAAGGCCGGCTGTGAGTGGCGCTCTGTCACCTTCACGCTGGACTTCCGGGGCGTCAACGCCAACAGCTTCGGGGTGGCCAGTCTGAAGTACTGCCGCACGGACTACTATCACATCCGCCTGTTCGACGAGACCTGCGTCTTCGGCGAGCAGGGGGAGTTTACCGCCGCGATCCTCTGGAACGGGGAACGGACGGAGCTGAACGGGCGCTTCGTCCGGGAGACGCCGGAGCGCTATTTCTACCGCTACACCTACGACATCCAGGTCCCCACGGGCTATGACGGCTTTGTGGCGGGCTTCATGGTGGACGCCGTCTACGACCCGGAGGGCAGCCATCTGTATGAGTACTATAACCCCGGGGACTTCTGGCTGTTCCGGCTGAACTGAGGCATGGGAGGTAGGGACATGGACGATCGGGCAAAACGCATTTTCGGCAATGAAATTTCGCCGCGGGACTACCGCCGCGCCCTGGCCTCCCGGGCCAAATATGTCCGGCGCTTCGGGGACGACAGCGCCCGGGACTACCCGGTGAAGCTGCGGCGCAACCCCACGCTCTACGCGCCCTGGGGGGTGCTGGACCTGCGGGTGAACGAGGGGACGGACGGCGACGCGGATTTCGACCCCGGGCGGAGCCTCATCGTGGGCAACATCCGCATGGGCTTCGGCCACTACCGCATCTCCATGGCCATGGCCTCCGCCGCCCACGCCCTGGGCTATCAGCCCTGCTGGATGGACCTGAACAGCTATCCTGCCACCAGCTGCACCAAAATCATCGGCGCGCAGAATGAGCTTTACTCCATGGGCTCCCGACTCAGCCAGAAAAGCCGAGCGTTCAACCGTCTGTTCTGGGAAAGGCTGAACTACGAGGGCTTCCGGAAGCTCTCTTACAACGCCGCCGACCAGAAGAACGCGGAGCTGATGGCCCCGGTGTTCCGCAATGTGCCGAAAAATATCCCCCTCATCGCCACCCACGTCTGGCCGGCCCAGGCCGCCCTGCACGCCGGGATGCGCCATGTGGTGAACGCCATTCCCGACAACTGGCCCATGGCCCTGCACCTGGCCGAGGGCAGCGTCCACACGGTCCAGACCCGCTCGGCCTATCTGGGCTACCGGGTCCTGAACGGGATGCGGGGGCGGGAGGTTCTGAAGCCCATGCCGGAGGGTTCCCTGGTCTGCACCGGGCACTATGTGGACCACGAGCTGGTGGAGAACATCCCCGGCGACTGCGCCGCCCGGCTGGCGCGCCGGGAACGGGGGGAGCCTTTGCGCTTTCTGCTGAGCATCGGCGGGGCCGGGGCCCAGCAGGAGACCTTTGCCGCCATTGTGCGCCACCTGCGCCCCCGGATCATGCGCGGGGAGGCGGCGCTGCTGCTGAACCTGGGCGACTACCGACCGGTCTGGGACCGGCTCTGCGCCGCCGTGCCGGGGCTGGCGGGCGTGGCCGAGACCCACTTCGACGACTGGGCGGAGACCTGCCGCTTCGCGCAGGAGGCCCTGCGGGGCGCGGTGCAGGGCGTCCACGTGTTCTGCCATACGGACATCTTTCAGGCGGTCTGCTCCACGAACCTGCTGCTGCGGGGCTGCGACGTGCTGGTGACCAAGCCCAGCGAGCTGGCCTTTTACCCGGTGCCCAAGCTCTTCCTTCGGCGCATCGGCGGCCACGAGCGCTGGGGGGCCATCCATGCCGCGGAATTGGGCGACGGCACGACCGAGTGCCGGGACATCCCTCACACCCTGCAGCTGCTGGACCTGTTTCTGG
>JAFYIF010000122.1 GCA_017538775.1 Oscillospiraceae bacterium
AACGGCGCGTCGGTGCCGGAGGACGTGCGCAAGGACATGCGCGCGGCGGTAAAGGGCGCCTCCGAAGCCCAGCCGGCCCAGCCGGAGACCCCGGCCCAGGTGGAAACGCCAGCCCAGCCGGTGGCCCCAGCCCCGGCGGAACCCCCCGCCCAGCCCGAACCCCAGGTGGACGAAGGCTGAGGACGAGCGAAAGAAAACAATACGCCCAAGGCAACCCCAACCCCGCAAAGAAGCGGGGATCAGGGCCAGCCTTGGGCGAGTTTTTTAGAAACAACTGAAGACTGAAAACTTAAAATTGAAGACTGAAAAATGAACGCGGACTGGACATTTGCAGATCATTTTTCATTTTTAAGTCTTAAGTCTTCAGTTTTCAATATCCCGTTTCCTCCCACTCCCGTCCCATCGAAAACCGGGATCGCCTCCGTCCCCGCGCTCTCCAATTCCTGTACATAGCCGTTTTCGATCTCCGAAAAATCCAGATAGCTCCTACAGCGGGCGTACTCCTCCGGGGAAACGGTCCGCGTCAGCTCCGGCCAGCGCGCAAGCCCCGGCATCGGGGTATACTGGGCCATGAGGCTGAACAGAATGTTCCGCACCGGGAGGTGGTCCTCCACCGCGTCGATGACCCGCAGGGTGTTCTCCGGCGCGCCGGGGAGAATCAGGTGCCGGATCAGCAGGCCCCGGCGCAGCAGGCCCTCCCCGTCCAGCTGGAACGGCCCGGCCTGGCGGTACATCTCCCCGATTGCGGCCAGGGCCACCTCCGGATAGTCCGGGGCGGCGCTGTAGCGGGCGGCCAGGGCGCGGTCGGCGTATTTGAAGTCCGGCAGCCAGACCTGCACCAGCCCCTCCAGTTGCCGCAGCTGCTCCACGCTCTCATAGCCGGAGCTGTTCCAGACCACGGGGATGTCCAGCCGCAGCCCCGCCAGGGCCTCGGCCACGGTGTCACTGTAATGGCTGGCCGTCACCAGGTTCAGATTGTGGACCCCGCTGTCGGCCAGGCGGCGGAACAGGTCCCGCAGGGCGGGAAGGTCCAGCGCCGTCCCGGCTCGCCCCCGGCTGATGGCCCGGTTCTGGCAGTAGACGCAGCCCAGGCCGCAGCCGGCGAAGAACACCGCGCCGCTGCCTCGGCTGCCGCTGATGCAGGGTTCCTCCCCGTAGTGGGGGGCGGCCCGGCAGACCAGCACCGCCTCGGGCACGCCGCAGAAGCCGGGGCTTTGATCCCGCAGCGCGCCGCAGCGCCGGGGACAGAGGCGGCAGGGTCTCATTGCAGCAGCTCCCGCTCGATGTACAGCTCCCCGATCTGCGGCGTCTTAGCGGGCTTCATCCGCCCGCTCGCAAAGCCCCGCCGGGCCAGGTGCAGCATCTTTTTCAGGGTGTACTTGCTCTCCCCGGCCAGACGGGGGGAGCGGTCGTAGCGCACGGTGCCGATGGGCAGCCCCAGCCGGGTGACCAGGCCCCGGAGGAACAGGTCCTCCGTACCGAAGCAGCTCAGCCGCCGGATGGCCTCCCGGCTCATCAGGCGAAAGTCCGCGTGGTCAAAGAGCACCTTTGCGCCCCCCAGCCGCACCAGCACATAGAAACCCCGGGCGGTGACGCGCTTGAGAAAGCTGTCGCTGGCCCGGCTGGCCCGGACGCCGCAGACGATGGGCGTGCCCGCCGCGAACTGCTCGGCCATGTCCAGGATGGCGCGGGGCTCGTCCTGCAGGTCCGCGTCGATGGTCACGGCGGCGTCGGCAAAGCGGGCGGCGGTCAGCAGCCCGGCCATGACCGCGTTCTGGTGCCCCCGGTTGCGGCTGAGCTTCAGGCCGCAGACCGCCGGCTCCCGGGCGCAGAGGCCCTCGATCAGCCCCCAGGTCCCGTCGGCGGAGCCGTCGTCCACCAGCAGCATCCGGCTGTCCGGCCCGGCCAGCCCCCGGGCTGTCAGCTCCCGCAGCACGCCCAGCAGCACCGGCGCGCTTTCCGGCAGCACGGCCTCCTCGTTGTAGCAGGGGACCACCAGATAGATCGTATTCATTTTCAGCACCTCTCTTTGCGCTCCATTATAAGCCCCCGCCCGCTTTTTTTCAACAAAGAAGCGGCATATGAAGCGTTATTTTTTGAAAATCGGGAAAAATATAGACGCAAGACACAGGTTTCCCTTGATTTCAAAGGCGAAAAGGTGTATAATAACAGACACTTGTATGGAACGTCTGGAATCAGGCCGTAAGGGGGTGACGGGGTGATCGACGTGGTGCTGCATGAGCCGGAGATCCCGATGAACACCGGCAACATCGCCCGGACCTGCGCCTGCACCGGCGCGAGCCTCCACCTGATCAAACCGCTGTTCGAGGTCAGCGACCGGGCGGTGCGGCGGGCCGGGCTGGACTACTGGCAGTTTGTCTCCGTCAGCGTCTACGACGACATCGAGGCCTACTTCGAGCGCCGGGGGGACGCGAACCTCTGGCTGGCCACCACCAAGGCCCCCCGGAGCTACGCGGAGGCGGACCTGCGGGGGGACGTGCAGCTGCTTTTCGGCAAGGAGACCGCCGGGCTTCCCGCATGGCTGCGGGAGCGCTACCGGGACCGCTGCGTCCGCATCCCCATGGCCGGGCCGGTCCGCTCGCTGAACCTCAGCAACAGCGCGGCCATCCTGGTCTACGAGGCGCTGCGGCAGCAGGGCTTTCCGGGACTGAAACAGACGGGGAGTATGTTGGAAGGAAATTGAAGCCCTGTGCGCCCGGGTCGGCGCGCAGGACAACACCGTGACATCTTGGAGGGACATGATGAACTACAACAAGAAAACCGTAACGGACATGGACGTGCGCGGGAAGAAGGTTCTGCTGCGCTGCGACTTCAACGTACCGCAGGACAAGAAGACCGGGGCCATCACCGACGACAAGCGCATCCGCGCCGCTCTGCCCACCATCCGCTATCTGCTGGACCAGGGCGCGGCGGTCATCGCCTGCTCCCACCTGGGCAAGCCCAACGCCACCTATGAGAGCTATGTGAAAAAGCAGACCGAGAAGGGCAAGAAGCCGGAGGAACTGACGGAGGAGGGCTGGAAGGAGAGCCTCCGCAAGCTGAGCCTGGCCCCGGTGGCCGAGCGGCTCAGCCAGCTGCTGGGCATCCCCGTAAGTATGGCCGCGGACGTGGTCGGCCCGGACGCTCAGGCCAAGGCCGCAGCCTTGCAGCCCGGCCAGGTCCTGCTGCTGGAGAACACCCGCTTTGAGAAGGGCGAGACGAAAAATGACCCCAGGACCGCGAAGGCCCTGGCCGACCTGGCCGGGGAGGGGGGCGTATACGTCTCCGACGCCTTCGGCGCGGTCCATCGCGCCCATGCCAGCACCGCCGGTGTGGCGGCCTATCTGCCCGCCGTCAGCGGCTTCCTGATCCAGAAGGAGCTGGAGCTGATCGGCGGCGCGCTGGCCGACCCGAAGCGCCCCCTGGTGGCGATTCTGGGCGGGGCCAAGGTCAGCGACAAGATCGGCGTGATCAACAACCTGCTGGAGCTCGCGGACACCGTCATCATCGGCGGCGGCATGGCCTACACCTTCCTCAAGGCCAAGGGCTATGAGATCGGCACCAGTCTGCTGGAGGCGGACAAGGTGGACTACGCCCGGGAGATGCTCGCCAAGGCCGCGGAAAAGGGCGTGGAGCTCCTGCTGCCGGTGGACACCGCCGTACACGAAAAGTTTGAGAACACCGAGGACTTCCGCACCGTGGACGTGGACGCCATTCCGGCGGACTGCATGGGGCTGGACATCGGCCCGAAGACCGTGGCGGCCTTCTCCAAAGCCATCGCCGCCGCCGGGACCGTCCTCTGGAACGGCCCCATGGGCGTCTTCGAGTTCCCGGCCTTTGCCGCCGGGACCAAGGCCATCGCCCAGGCCCTGGCCGAGAGCCGGGCCATCACCATCATCGGCGGGGGAGACAGCGCCGCCGCCGTGCAGCAGCTGGGCTATGCCGAGCGCATGACCCACATCTCCACCGGCGGCGGGGCCAGCCTGGAGTTCATGGAGGGCAAAGTCCTGCCCGGTGTGGCGTGTCTTCTTGACAAATAAATATCCTATCATCATAGAAAGAAGGGAACGAGACATGAACAGACATTACCGCAAGACCATCATCGCCGGCAACTGGAAGATGCACAAGACCGCCTCCGAGACCGTGGCCTTCGCCGCGGAGATCCGGAACCGGATGCCGGAGAACATCCGCAGCGAGGTGGTGCTGTGTATGCCCGCGCTGAACATCACCACCGCCCAGAAGGCCCTGAAGGGCACCCGCATCGCCGTGGGCGCGGAGACCATGCACTACGAGGAAAAGGGCGCCTTCACCGGCGAGCTGGCCGCCAACATGCTCACCGACCTGGGGGTGAAGTATGTCATCATCGGCCACTCCGAGCGCCGCCAGTACTACAACGAGACCGACCAGAGCGTGAACCGCAAGGTCCGGGCCGCCATCAACGCCGGGCTGATCCCCATCGTCTGCGTGGGCGAGAGCCTGGCCCAGCGGGAGATGGGCGTCACCGCCGAGCTTCTGGCCTATCAGGTTATGTCCGCCCTCTCCGGGGTCAGCGCCCGGGAACTGCGGCGGGTGGTCATCGCCTATGAGCCCATCTGGGCCATCGGCACCGGCAAGACCGCCACGGCGGAGCAGGCCCAGGAGGTCTGCGAGGGCATCCGCACCCTGCTGCGCAAGAAGTACGACGCCCGGGCGGCCCGGGCCGTCAGCATCCTCTACGGCGGCAGCATGAACGCCAAGAACGCCGCGGAGCTGCTGGCCATGCCCGACATCGACGGCGGACTGATCGGCGGCGCCAGCCTGGTGCCCGCCGACTTCGTCCAGATCATCGAGGCGAGCCGTCAGGAGGACTGATGGACGCCCCCGCAGTGCTGCTCATCCTGGACGGCTTCGGTCTGGGCCGCCGGGATGAGACCAACGCCATCTATCAGGCGCACACCCCGGAGCTGGACGCGCTGTTCGAGGCCTGTCCCCACACGACCCTCTCCGCCTCCGGGCTGGACGTGGGTCTGCCGGAGGGGCAGATCGGCAACAGCGAGGTGGGTCACACCAACATCGGCGCGGGCCGGGTGGTGTTTCAGGACCTGCCCCGCATCAGCCGCGCCATTGAGGACGGCAGCTTTTTTGAAAATCCCGCCTACTGCGCCGCCATGGACCGGGCGAAGGCGCGGGGGAAGGCCCTGCATCTGCTGGGCCTGGTCTCCGACGGCGGCGTCCACAGCCACCTGCGCCACATCGTCGCCGCCGTGGACATGGCCAAGCGCCGGGGGCTGGAGCGGGTCTACATCCACGCCCTGCTGGACGGGCGGGACGTGCCCCCCCGCAGCGGCAAGGGCTATGTGCAGCAGCTGCAGGACGCCCTGGACGCCCTGGGCTGCGGGCGCATCGCCACGGTGCAGGGCCGCTTCTGGGGCATGGACCGGGACCGCCGCTGGGAGCGGGTGCAGCGGGGCTATGACGCCATCGTGCGGGGCCTCGGCGTCGCAAACCCAGACCCCGTGGCTGCGGTCCAGGCCAGCTATGACGCGGACATCTCGGACGAGTTCGTGGAGCCGGTGGTCTGCGACCCGGCGGGCCTGATCGGCCCCGGGGACAGCGTGATCTTCATGAACTTCCGTCCGGACCGGGCCAGGGAGCTGACCTGGGCCCTGACCGGACATCTCCCGGAGGGGCACACGATGGACACCGAGGTCCTGGACCCGGACTTCGTCTGCACCACCCCCTATGACGAGACCCTGCCCCTGCCCGTGGCCTTCCCCAAGGAGGAGATCCGGGGCACGCTGGGGGAGTATATCAGTCAGCTGGGACTCCGCCAGCTCCGCATTGCGGAGACGGAGAAATATGCCCACGTCACCTTCTTCTTCAACGGCGGCGTGGAGCGGGTCTACCCCGGGGAGGACCGGGTGCTGGTGCCCAGCCCCAAGGAGTTCCCCACCTATGACCTGATCCCGGAGATGAGCGCCCGCGCCGTGACCGCGGAGTGCTGTCGGCGCATCCGCAGCGGGGCCTACGCCCTGGTGGTCTGCAATCTCGCCAACTGCGACATGGTGGGCCACACCGGGGTCCTGCCCGCCGCCATCGCCGCGGTGGAGACGGTGGACGCCTGCGTGGGCGAGATTGTCCGGGCCGTGCGGGACATGGGCGGCTGCGCCCTGGTCACCGCCGACCACGGCAACGCCGACTGTATGCGCGCCCCCGACGGCCAGCCCCACACCGCCCACACCACCAACCCGGTGCCCCTGATCGCCGTGGGCGCGCCGGAGGGCACCCAGCTGCGCCCGGGCCGCCTGGCGGACCTGGCCCCCACGCTGCTGGCCCTGATGGGGCGGGAGAAGCCCGAAGAAATGACAGGAGAAAACTTGATCGCATGAAAAGGAGTTTCAAGCATGAAGCAGTATTTTGAGATCGTGGAAGTCATGGCGCGGGAGATCCTGGACTCCCGTGGGAACCCCACCGTGGAGGTGGAGGTGACGCTGGACGACGGCACCGTGGGCCGCGCCGCCGTGCCCTCCGGGGCCAGCACCGGCATGTACGAGGCCTGCGAGCTGCGGGACGGCGATGCAGGGCGCTATCTGGGCAAGGGCGTGGAACGGGCCGTGGAGAACGTCAACGGCGAGATCGCCGAGGCCCTGCTGGGCCTGAACGCTCTGGACCAGCCCGGCGTGGACCGGCTGCTGATCGAGCTGGACGGCACCCCGAACAAGACCCGCCTGGGGGCCAACGCGATTCTGGGCGTGTCTCTGGCCTGCGCCAAGGCCGCGGCGGAGGCCACCGGCGTGGGACTCTACAACTATATCGGCGGCTGCAACGCCAAGACCCTGCCCGTGCCGATGATGAACATCCTGAACGGCGGGGCCCACGCCACCAACAACGTGGAGATCCAGGAGTTCATGATCATGCCGGTCTCCGCTCCCAGCTTCCGGGAGGCCCTGCGCCGCTGCGCCGAGGTTTTCCACCAGCTGAAGAAGACCCTGAAGGCCAACGGCACCCCCGCCGCCGGTGTGGGCGACGAGGGCGGCTACGCCCCCAACCTGGGGGCCGATGAGGACGCCCTGCGGGTCATCGTCCAGGCCATCGAGGAGGCCGGGTATACCCCCGGCGCGGACTTCCGCATCGCCATCGACGCCGCCGCCAGCGAGTGGTGGAACGAGGAAAAGGGCTGCTACGTCCAGCCCAAGACGGGCCGGGAGCTGAGCCGGGACGAGTTGGTCGCCATGTGGGTGGACTTCGCGGAGAAGTATCCCATCATCTCCCTGGAAGACGGCATGGCCGAGGAGGACTGGGAGGGCTGGAAGAAGCTCACCGAGGCCCTGGGCGGCAAGATTCAGCTGGTGGGCGACGACCTCTTCGTCACCAACACCCAGCGCCTGAAGAAGGGCATCTCTCTCGGCGTCGCCAACTCCATCCTGATCAAGGTCAACCAGATCGGCACCCTGACCGAGACCCTGGACGCCATTCAAATGGCACACCGCGCCGGTTACACCGCCGTGGTCAGCCACCGCAGCGGCGAGACCGAGGACACCACCATCGCGGACATCTCCGTGGCCGTGAACGCGGGCCAGATCAAAACCGGCGCCCCCAGCCGCACCGACCGGGTCGCCAAGTACAACCAGCTCCTGCGCATCGAAGACGAGCTCTTCGACGTGCCGGTCTACCCGGGCATGGACGCCTTCTTCTCCATCCGGGCAAAATAAGCAAGACGCAAATCCAAAAGGGCAGGATTCCTTTTCGTATCAAGCGAAAAGGGACCCTGCCTTTTTACAATCACCGTTCCACAACCCCCGTTGCCTCGCAGAGTTTCGCGCCCGCAGGCGCGAAATAAAATCAAAATCATTTTTTTCGCGGCTTTGCCGTGGAAAAAATACCGCTCGCGGAGCGAGTGTCCCCCCAGGGGGCGCGAGCGCAGCGCAACCCAACTCGGTTCGGAACCCAGCGAAGCGGTTCCGAACCGAAATCTTTCCCCGCTATTTCCGAACGGAATAAACGACAAGTCAACAGCGCACTGTGACAGCTTTTCCTGAGGGGACAACCCTATAATCTACTTACACTTTTTGGACAGGGGGAAGGAGCATGAAATGGAAAAACATGGTCACGGCGCTGCGGGAGGCGCTGGTCAGCGGGGATCTGAGCCGTCGGCGGCCCCAGCTCGCCCAGGTGCTGAGCTGGGGTCTGAATCTGCTGCTGGGTCTGGTGCTGGCCATGGTGCCGCTGCTGGACGGCTGCGCGCCCTTCGGCGTGGCCATTGTGGCCCAGGCGGGAGCGGACGCTGCGGCGGTCCTCTGCGGCATCGGGGCGGGTCTGGGCTATCTGCTGGCCTTCGGCTTTGAGACGGGCATCCGCTATGTGGCGGCCGTGGTGCTGGTGCTGACGGCCTCCTTCGCCTTCCGGGAGCTCAAGCTGGTCCGCTCGCTCTGGTTCATGCCGCTGATGGCGGCCTGCTTCACCCTGCTCACCGGGGCGCTGGGGGCCATTTCCGTGGTGCGTGGGCACTATGCGCTGGTGCCGCTGCTGCTGCAGACCTGCTTCGCCTTCGGCGGCTGCTATTTTTTCCGGGAGGCCCTGCGGGACGCGCCCAGGGACACGGAGACCGCCGAGATCCGGCACATGGTCTCCCTGGCGGTGCTGGGCGCCTGCATCCTGATGAGTCTCTCCGGGCTGCGCATCGCCGGGCCCCTGTCCCTGGGGCGGCTGGTGGCCGTCCTGGCGGTCATGCTGGCGGCATATAAAGGAGGGGCGCTGGGAGGCTGTGTCATTGGGGTGACACTCGGTCTTGCCATGGACATCGTGACCTATCAGACCCCCTTCTTTGCCATGGCCTACGGGGTCTGCGGCCTGATCTCGGGCATCTTCTCCCGCCACGGGCGGCTGATGTTCCTGTCCGGCTTCGTGCTGACGGCGGCCACGGTCATGGTCTGCGCCTCCTATCCCGGCCTCCGGCAGGAGCTGCTGATGGAGACGCTGCTGTGCGCCCTGCTCTTCGCCCTGGCTCCCCGGCGGGTCCTGAGCCAGTTGGGCAACGCGATCCGCCCCATCCCGGCCACGGAGGGGGAGAGCGGTCTGCGCCGCTATACCGCCCGGCGGGTGGCCGGGCTGGGGGAGGCCTTTGAGGACCTCTACGCCACGGTGGAGGCCCTGCTCAGCCGGGAGGAGAACGAGGAGGACGTGTCCCGGATCTTCGACCGGGCCAGCGAACAGGTGTGCAGCCGCTGCAAGCGGAAAAACGAGTGCTGGAACGCCCGCTTTCTGGATACCCTGAACGCCTTCAATGACGCGGTGCCGGAGATGAGGCGGCGGGGTCTGCTGCTGCGCAAAGACCTTCCGGCCCACTTTCTGGAACAGTGCGTCGGGGCCGACGCCCTGGTGGGGGCCATCAACGGGGAGCTGCGGGGCCAGATGTACCGCAAGCGCTTCCGGGAGCGGCTGCGAGAGAACCGCAGCGCGGCCTACAGCCAGTATCTGGACATGGCCCGGGTGCTGACCGACGTGTCCGAGGAACTGCGCAGCGCCTACGGCCCGGACGCCCTGGCCCGGCGGCGGCTCCAGCGCTATCTGGACGGGCTGGACCTGGACGCGGACATCGCCGTGTTCCGGGACCGCTCCGGGCGGCTGCACATCGTGCTGGAGAGCGTCAAGCTGAAAACCCTGCTGGACGGCCCCGGCTATCTGGACCGCCTGTCCGCCGTGGTGGGGCTGCGGCTCTGCCGTCCCGGGGGCGAGCGGGAAGGGGAGGGGCGCATCACCCTGCTGGAGGCCGAGCCTCTGTCCGCCTCCGTGGGCATCGCCACGCTGAAAAAACAGGGGGAGTCGGTCTCCGGCGACCGGGGGACCTATTTCAAGACCGAGCAGGGGGTGCTGTGCATCATCCTGTCCGACGGCATGGGCAGCGGGGAGGACGCGGCACGGGAGAGCGTGGCGGCGGTGCGCATCCTGGAGCGCTTTCTCCGGGCGGGCATGGACCCGGCCACGGCCATGAAGATTTTGAACTCCATGATGCTGCTGAAAAACGAGGACGACTGGGGCTTTGCCACGGTGGACCTGATGACCATCGACCTGTTCACCGGGGAGGCGGCCTTCTACAAATACGGCGCGGCCCCCAGCTATGTCCGCAGCGGAAAGACGGTCAGGCGCGTGCGCAGCGAGACCCTGGCGGCGGGCTTGCAGAGCGGGGCGGACGCCATGCCGGACGTGGTCCGGCTGCGGCTCAAGCCGGACACCCTGGCCATCATCGCCAGCGACGGGGTCATCGCGGAGACGGACGACGCCTGGCTGCGCAACTTGCTGGCGGAGTTCGACGGGGAGGACACCAAGAGCCTGGCCCGGGAGACCCTGCAGACGGCGCTGCACCAGTACGGGCGCGGGGACGACATGACCGTGCTGGCCGTGCGCATCGCCGGGCGGGCCTGAGGCATGGGGACAAAGCGCACGCTGCCCGGGCGGACGGCCCGCGGCCGGATCTGCCGGGTGGGGAAGTATCAGGCGCTGCCGAAGTGGTTAGACTGGGAACAACTGGAATCACGTCCAAGGCAGGAGGGGAGAACGGTGGTCAAAGGAACCAGCAAACGTGTGGTGGTGGTCAAGTCGCCGGACCCGAAGGTGTTCGAGCAGGCCCTCTTCATCGTGCGGGAGGAATACGCCGGGACCGGCGGGAGCGCCCGGCATGAGATCCTCCGGGAGGCGCAGGAGGTGGCGGACCGCTACCTCCACAGCGTCAGCCCGCCGGGGGGCAGGCGGCGGCGCCGCCTGCGGCTCATTCTGTGCCTGGTCGGGGCGCTGCTGCTGGCCGGGGGCGCGGCGGCGGTGCTGTATCTGCTCCAGGGCTGAGAAGGGCGCTTTTTGTCAGATTTGTGGTTGCCAAGCCGGAGGAAAAATGCTAAACTGTGGAAAGCGATTTGAAACGAGATCGAAAGGAGGCCCGCCGATATGAGCGCGATCGCCGATCCTTCTTTGGCCCCCTCCGGCGAGCGGAAGATCCGCTGGGTCATGGACCACATGCCCCTGCTGAACTCCATCGCCGAGGACTTTGCAAAGACCCGCCCGCTGGAGGGCGTGAAGATCACCCTCTCGGTGCACCTGGAGGCCAAGACGGCCTACCTCTGCCGGGTGCTGGCCCTGGGCGGGGCAAAGATGGCCGTCACCGGCTCCAACCCCCTGTCCACCCAGGATGACGTGGCCGCCGCGCTGGTCCAGGGCGGGCTGGAGGTCTTCGCCCACCACGGCTGCACCGACGCGCAGTACTGGGAGGACCTCCGGGCAGCCCTGGCCTTCGGCCCCAACGTCGTCGTAGACGACGGGGGCGACCTGGTCTGGCTGCTCCACACGGAGCGGACCGAGCTGCTGCCCGGCGTCATCGGCGGCTGTGAGGAGACCACCACCGGCATCCACCGCCTGCGCCAGATGGCAAAGGCGGGGACCCTGCGCTTCCCGATGGTGATGGTGAACGAGGCCGACTGCAAGCACCTCTTCGACAACCGCTACGGCACCGGCCAGTCCGTCTGGGACGGCATCGACCGCACCACGAACCTGATCGTGGCGGGCAAGCGGGTGGTGGTGGCCGGATACGGCTGGTGCGGCAAGGGCGTGGCCATGCGCGCGCGGGGCCTGGGCGCCCGGGTCATCGTGACGGAGGTGGACCCCGTCCGGGCCATCGAGGCCCACATGGACGGCTTTGAGGTGATGCCCATGGCGGAGGCCGCCCCGCTGGGGGACGTGTTCGTCACGGTCACTGGCTGCAGCGGCGTCATCCGCCCGGAGCATTTCGTCACCATGCGCGACGGCGCGATCCTGACCAACGCCGGCCACTTCGACGTGGAAGTGGACATGGCCGGACTGCGGGAGCTGGCGGAGGAGAGCTGGGTGGCCCGGCAGAACATCCGGGGCTACCGGCTGCCCGGCGGCAGGAAGCTTTACGCCATCGCCGAGGGCCGTCTGGTGAACCTGGCCAGCGGCGACGGGCACCCGGCGGAGATCATGGACATGAGCTTTGCGATCCAGGCCCTGTCCGTGCTGTATCTGGTGCAGCATCGGGGCAAGCTGGCCCCGGACGTGATCCCCGTCCCGGCGGAGACGGATCGGCTGGTGGCCTTCCGCAAACTCCAGACCCTGGGGATCGAGATCGACAGCCTGAGCGAGGCCCAGCGGGCCTATCTCGGCCTTTGAAGCGCGTGAGAGAGAAAGGGGGGAGCCCCCATGTCCGAGCTGGACGAGAGGGAAGAAGTGCTGGAGGAACTTTCCGAGGAGGAAGATTCCTTTGCCTACGAAGCGCTCCGTGACAGCCGCATCGAAGAACTGACGGAGCTGCTGGACGAGAAAAAGATGAAGCCCCTGCAAAAGCTGCTGGAGGAGACGGAGGAATTTGAAGTCGCCGCCTTCCTGACGGAGCTGCCGGAGCAGCAGATGGCCATGGTGTTCCGGATGCTCTCCAAGGAGCAGGCCGCCGCGGTCTTCGCGGAGCTGGACGCCCAGGAGCAGGAGTACATCATCAACTCCATCACCGACACGGAGCTGGGCGGCATTCTGGACGAGCTGTACCTGGACGACACCGTGGACATGATGGAGGAGCTGCCCGCCAACGTGGTCAAGCGCGTGATGCGCATCGCCACGCCCCAGACCCGGGCGCTGATCAACCAGTACCTCCGCTATCCTGAGAACTCCGCGGGCAGCATCATGACGGCGGAGTACATCGACCTGAAAAAGTACATGAACGTCCGGGAGTCCTTTGCCCGCATCCGGCGCATCGGCGCGGACAAGGAGACGGTCTACACCTGCTTCGTCACTAGCGCCGACCGGAAGCTGGAGGGCATCGTCACGGTCCGGGACCTGATCATGGCCGACGAGGACGCGGTGATCGCGGACATCATGGACGACCATGTGATCTTCTGCACCACCACCGACGACCAGGAGGACGTGTCCGG
>JAFYIF010000123.1 GCA_017538775.1 Oscillospiraceae bacterium
AACGCGGTGGACACGGTCTTCCTGCACTTCCCCGACCCGGCCACACCGGTGGAGTCCGTCCTGTCCGCCATGGCAGACCTGCATGAGCAGGGCAAGTTCCGGGAGCTGGGCCTGTCCAATTTCCCGGCCTGGATGCTGGCCGACGTGTGGCACATCTGCGACCGGCACGGTTGGGTGAAGCCCACGGTGTTTGAGGGGGTCTACAACCCCCTGACCCGGGGGGCGGAGGCGGAACTGAACGATTGCCTGAACCACTACGGCCTCCGCTTCTATGCCTACAACCCCATGTGCGGCGGTCTGCTGACCGGGCGCTACGGCGCTTATACCGATGCGCCCGGCGATGGCCGTTTTACGCACCGCCCCAACTATCAGGGACGCTACTGGAAAAAGAGCTTTTTCGACGCCGTGGCGCTCATCCAGGCGGCGGCGGAACAGCACGGCATCGGCACGGTGGAGGCCACCTACCGCTGGCTGGCCTACCACTCCATGCTGAACGCCGTGCGGGGCGACGCCATCCTCATCGGTGCCTCCAAGCTGCAACATCTCCGGCAGAATCTGGAGACCGTGAAAGCCGGTCCGCTGCCCGAGGATGTGGTCGCGGCTTTCGAGAGCGCGTGGACAGTCACAAAAGGGGACAGCCCGAAGTATTTCACGCTGTATCAGGGCAAAGGCAGCGTGGGAGGGGAGAAGAAGTAAATGTTGGATCAGAAAAACGTATTTCAGACGCTGGCCGACCACGGCGTGACCTATTTCACCGGCGTGCCGGACAGCTATCTCAACGGCTTTTGCAACTACGCTCTGGCCCACTGCGGGGAGCGGAACGTAATTACGGCCAACGAAGGCAACGCAATCGCGCTGGCGGCGGGGCACTACTTCGCCAGCCGGGAGATCCCCCTGGTCTATATGCAAAACAGCGGCCAGGGCAACGCCGTGAACCCGCTGGCCAGTCTGGTGGACCGGAACGTGTACGCCGTGCCCATGCTGCTGCTTATCGGCTGGCGCGGCCAGGGCAACTCCGAGCCGAATCACCCGCAGCACAAACTCCAGGGCGAGATCACGCCGGAGCTGCTGGACATCCTGCACATCCCCTACACCGTCCTCAGCGACTCCGACGCGGCCTTTGAGTCTGCCATTGAAACGGCAGTGCAGTATTGCACCGAAAACCGGCAGCCCTACGGCCTCATCGCCCCCAAAGGCGTCATGGCCGACCCGGACAAGCCCAACAACGTGGATGATACCTATCCCATGAGCCGGGAGGAAGCGATCGAGGTCATTCTGGATCACATGCCGCCGGATACGGTTTACAGCGCCACGACCGGCAGAGCCACGAGAGAGCTGTTCTTCCTGCGGGAGAAGAGAAACGAGACGAAAGCCCATGACTTCCTGAATGTCGGATCGATGGGTCACGCTTCTTCCGTCGCGCTGGGGATCGCGCTTTCCACAGACCGCCCGGTCGTTGCCCTGGATGGTGATTCCGCGGCGATCATGCACATGGGCGCGATGACGATGCTCAGCAAGGTGAACGCTCCGAACTTCCTTCACGTTGTTCTCAACAACGGCGCGCATGAGTCGGTAGGCGGACAGCCTTCCGCCGGTCATCTGTTGGACTGGACAATAATCGCGGAAGCCTGTGGATATGCCACAGTTGGACACCCCGTCACGACGAAAGCGGACTTGATCGAGGCGCTGGAACAGCTGAGGGGTAGCAAAAAGGCCGCATTCATCGACTGCCGTATCCACAAGGGACTGGCGCGGAAGCTTCCTCCGATCGTCTTTGATCACAGAGAAGCGATTGACAGTTTTATCAACGATTTGAACGGGTGAGCCTTCGGATCAGGAATCCCAAGCATATCCGGCTTCGTCAAACAGGCGGAGCATACATACCAAGTGATAAATGTGCCACACAGTGGTGGAAAGGAAACAGAAGATATGAACAGCATGGAACAGACCAGAGCGTTTCTGCGCTCCATCGGCCAGCCCGGCGGCGACGCCTACGACCTGCCGACTTCCGAAAAACGCTTCAAGGACGGCGGCCAGTACCGCTTTGAGGTGCCCGGCATCCAGGGCCCGAAGGTGATGAAGGCCCTGCTGGAGGCCATGGACAGCTATGGCCTCTACCTCCACCGGGTCACCCAGACCCAGGGCATCATGCGCCTGACCGACGAGGAGATCGCCAAAATGGTGGACCTGGCCCACCAGTGGGAGACCGACCTGATCCTGGCCATTGGCCCCCGCGCCACCACGGACACCTCCGCCTCCGTCCACACCGAGGAGGGCGTCCGCATGGGCTACCGGCTCCGGGGACAGGAGCAGATCGTCCGCGCCATTGAGGACGTGAAGCGCGCGGCCCGTCTGGGCTGCCGGGGCTTTCTGGTCTATGACGAGGGCAGCCTCTGGATCTTGAACGAGATGCGCAAGGCCGGGGAGATCCCGGAGGACTGCCACTTCAAGATCTCCGCCCACGCGGGCCACGGCAACCCCTGCAGCGCGAGACTGCTGGAGCTCATCGGCGCGGACTCCGTGAACCCGGTGCGCGACATCCAGCTGCAGATGATGGCGGCCATGCGCCAGGCCATTGACATCCCCCTGGACCTCCACACGGAGAACCCCAAGTCCACCGGCGGCTTCATCCGTCACTACGAGGTGCCGGAGATGATCCGCGTCGCCGCGCCCATCTACCTCAAGACCGGCGGCTCCGTGGCGGCCACCCACAGCTGGGACAGCACCGAGGACGACGCCCGCAAGCGCGCCAAGCAGTGCAGCCTGGTGAAGCGCATGATCGACGAATACTACCCGGAGGCGATCTGGAGCCCCAGGGGAAGCCTGATCTAAACCCGGAACGAAACAGCATCGGAAAGGAATCGCAGCATCATGAGACATCATCTTTACAATCCGGACTTCAAATTCGTGGTGGAGCCGGAACAGTTCAACAAGTACACCGACCGGGAGCTGCTCCAGTACTGCCTGGGCGCCACCATGTACATGCCCGGCTACAAGGATTTCACCCCGAAGATCCTGGAGAACGCCATGCCGGGTCTGACCACCATCGTCCTCTGCTTTGAGGACGCCTGCCCGGAGGAGAAAGTGCCGGAGGCCATGGAGAACGTCCATCACCTGCTGTCCACGGTCACCGAGGCGGTGGACAATGGCAGCCTGGACGCGGAGAAGGTCCCCCTGATCTTCGTGCGCGTCCGCAGTCTGGAGCAGTTCAAGGAGTTCGGCGAAAAGCTGACGAAGCAGGAGGTTCGGTCCCTCTGCGGCGTCAACTTCCCGAAGTTCAACGCGGAGAACGGCTATGAGTACTACGCCTATCTGCAGGACCTGAACAAGCGCTTCGGCGAGATCATTTATGGTATGCCCATCATCGAGGACCCGGAGGTCGCCTACAAGGAGACCCGGATGTATGAGCTGACGGGCATCAAGAAGATCCTGGACAAATATCACGACCTGGTGCTCCAGGTGCGCGTGGGCGGCACGGACTTTTCCAGCGTCTTCGGCGTGCGCCGGGGCGTGGACTACAGCCTCTATGACATCCTGACCGTCCGAGAGTGCTTGGGCGATATCATCAACGTCTGCGGCCGCAACAACGACTATGTGATCTCCGGCCCGGTCTGGGAATACTTCCGCGCCCCCAAGGAGCTGATGTTCGAGGAGCTGCAGCATTACGGCATTGAGGACTACCTGATGCGCCGTCAGCCCCTGGTGAATGGCGAGATCGACGGCCTGCTGCGCGAGGTGCTGCTGGACAAGGCCAACGGCTTCGTGGGCCGGACCGTCATCCACCCCAGCCACGTCAAATTCGTCAACGCCATGATGGCCGTCACGAGAGAGGAATACGACGACGCCTGCCAGATCCTGGGCACCGGCGGCGGCGTGGTGAAGGGCTCCGGCGGCAACAAGATGAACGAGATCCGCCCCCACACCAACTGGGCGAAGAAGATCTACAACCGGGCCCGGGCCTTCGGCGTGGTCAAGAACGAGAGCGGCTATGTGAAGCTCTTCGCGGTGAA
>JAFYIF010000124.1 GCA_017538775.1 Oscillospiraceae bacterium
CACATACAACAATCTGGCTTCGGTCTATAAGGCCATGGGCGATCTGCAGTCGGCGCTGGAGTACTTCCAAAAGGCCCTTGCGATCGTGGAAGCGGTACTCGGCCCCAGGCACCCCCACACGGCGAGCACATACAACAATCTGGCGGGGGTCTATAAGGCCATGGGCGACCTGCCGTCGGCGCTGGAGTATTTCCAAAAGGACCTTGCAATCTCGGAAGCGGTGCTCGGCTCCAGGCACCCCGACACGGCGACCACATACAACAACATCGGCAGACTCTATCTGGACTGGAACCGGCCCGGAGAGGCCGTGACCTGGCTGCGGCGGGCGCTGGATGTCCGGGAAGCCGTCCTTGGGACGGAGCATCCATACACAAAGGGAACGCGGGAAGCGCTGGGATTCGCGGAGATGCTGTCCCAACTGGAGGAACTGCTGGGGCGGGACCGCCTGGCGGAGCTGCTGGCAGACTTGAAATGACTTGCCGCACAGAAAGGAGCACAAGCGCCATGCACAGGGACTTTGACGAAATCATCGACCGGCGGAACACCAACGCCGAGAACACGGACGGGTTCCGGGACTATCTGTTCCGGGACAGGCCGGGGCTGAAGCTGCCCTGGCGGGATGAGGAGCTGATCCGCATGTGGGTGGCGGACATGGAGTTCGGCGTCGCGCCGGAGATCCTGGACGCGATCCGCGCCCGCCTGGACCGGCGCATCCTGGGCTATACCGGCATCTTCGACGACCGCTACTATGACGCCTTCCGCGCCTGGTGTCGGCGGCACTACGACTGGGAGGTGCCCCGGGAGCAGATCTGCCTGTCCCCGGGGGTGGTCCCGGCCCTCTTTCTGCTGACGGGGCTGATCTGCGCGCCGGGGGAGGCGGTGCTGATCAACACCCCGGCCTACTGCCAGTTCCGCCGGGCCGCGGAGTACGCCGGGCGGCCCCTGCTCTGTTCCCCCCTGGTGCGCAGCGCCTCCGGGGAGTTCGTCCCGGACTTTGAAGACCTGGCGGCCAAATGCGCCGATCCCCGCTGCAAGCTGCTGATCTGGTGCAACCCCCACAACCCCACGGGCCGGGTCTGGCGGGAGGACGAGCAGCGCCGCGTGGCCGAGCTGGCGGAGCGGCACGGGCTTTGGGTCATCTCTGACGAGATTCACTGCGACCTGCTGCGCCAGGGCCAAACGCACACGCCCCTGGGCAAGCTGATGCCGGACTACCCCCGGCTCATCACCTGCATGGCCCCCAGCAAGACCTTCAACCTGGCGGGCCTGGGCATGTCCAACATCCTCATCCGGGACGAGGCTTTGCGAAAGCGCTTTCACAGCCGGGACGGGGTTTTCGGCTCCGTGAACCCCCTGTCCCTGGCCGGGGCGGAGGCGGCCTACGAGCTGGGCGAGCCCTGGCTGGAGGAGCTGCGGGCCTATCTGGACGGCAACTTCCGCCTGCTCTCGGACTTCCTGGCCGAGGAGCTGCCGGAGGCGGAGATGCAGCTTGCCGAGGCCACCTATCTGGCCTGGGTCCGGCTGGGCGACTGCCTCCCGGACGTGGAGGACCTGACCGCCTTCTTCGCACAGAAAGCCGGTGTCCTGCTGGAGGCCGGGGACGGACTCTTCGTGGGCAACTCCGCCGGCTACGTCCGCCTGAACCTGGCCATGCCCCGCAGTCTGCTGCAACAGGGCCTGAACCGCATCCGCGACGCGATCCGTGCGCACCAGAGTGCAAACTGACAGAGCGGAAACAAAGAGCCGTCATTCCGAACAACAAAGCCGTCATTCCGAAAAACAAAGCCGTCATCCAGAAAAACAAAGCTGTCATTCCGAAAAAAGAAAGCTGTCATTCCGAGACCAGTCCGCAGACTGGTCGTGGGAATCCCCCCGGTGTATGCAAGCATCCGGGGGATTGCCACGGCCCCTGCGGGGCCTCGCAATGACAGCTTTCCTTATTGTTCGCTATTCTCTTTTATATTGAACACCGAGGGGGCTTCACGCAAATCGCGCACCCCGCCCCGGCTCAGCCCACCGGCTGCCGGTCCGTGCCGGACAGAATGACGACGGTGTTGTTCTCCGCGTCGAAGTCCACCTGGAAGTTCAGGGCCTCGCCCAGGCTGCGGAGCCGGAAGAAGTTGTTGCCGCCCAGGTTGTATACCGGCAGGTCGGAGCGCTCCGCCCCGTCGATGCAGATGGTCTGGGGGCTTCTGACCGCCGTGGCGGAGCGGTCCTCGCCCTGCACCAGCTCGCCGCCCACGGGGCTGTAGGCCTCACCGGAGACCACCAGGACCGTGTTGGTCTCCGCGTCCCAGTCCACGGAGAACTGGGCCGGGGTGTCGTTCAGCAGCACGGCCAGGTCCCGCAGCTTGAAGTAGTTGTAGCCGTCGATGTTGTACATCTCCACCCGCCGGCGTCTGCCGTCCACCTTGAGATTCTGCGGGCTCAGCACCACCTGGGCCGGGACTTCCGCCACCGGAGCGGGGTTGAGGTTGGCTTTCAGCGCGGCCAGCTCCGCCTCGCTCAGGCCGATGGCCAGCAGATATTCCTCCGCCTCGGCGGCCAGGTCGGCGCTTTGCAGCTCCTGCACGTCGAAGGCCCGCTGGAGGCTTTTCACGATGTTGCTGTTGGCGATGGTCTCATAGCGGGGGTCCTCCGCCGTGACGCCGTAGTAGTTGTAGTATGTGACCATGTAATCGGCCAGCACCTCGTCATAGCTCGCGCCCATCAGGCACTCCAGCACCGCCACGACGAATCCGGCCCGGTCCTTGCCCTCGGTGCAGTGGACGGCGTAGACGCCGGGATTCTCCGCGAAGTGGCGCAGGCCCTCGGCCAGCTTGGTCTGGAAGTCCTCGGCGGTGAAGTCCACGCCCATGTTCAGGACGATGTAGTTGGTAGTGGCGTAATAGCTGTCCGCGAAGCCTTCATAGCTCGTCAGGCTCTCCTGGTCGTCGGCCAGGTTCATCACCACCGTCACCCCGGCCTCGGCAAGCGCGGCGTCGGCGTAGCTGTTGCGGTTGTTTTCCGGGTTCACCGGGGAGGCGGTGCGGTACAGCACGCCCGCACCCATGCCGCTGGTGGTGACGGCCCGGAAGTTGGCAAACTCCGCGTCCGTCAGCTCGGGGTAGTCCTCCCGGACGTTGGTGTACTTGAGCTGGTGCATCACAAACTCGTCATAATAGCCCCCGGCCTCACACAGGGAGATGGTGAAGCTGACCGGCCCGGTGACGCCCTCCTGATAGGTCCAGAAGAAGCTCTTGTCCTCGTTGGTGGTCTTGGTGGCGATGCCGTAGGTGGTGGCAAAGTCGCCCATGTTGATGGCCAGCAGCGCGTAGGGGTCCCCGTCCCGGGCGAAGAGCGCCGGAGAGCCGGAGTCCACGTCGGAGTAGTTGTTGCAGAAGGGGATGTCCATGCTCTGCTCCAGGAAGCTGACGGTGACCACGTCGCCGAACTGGTATCCGGCCTCCATGACCGCGTCGCAGCTCAGGGAGAGGACCACGTTGCCGTATTTCTGGATCTGTTCCGCCTCGGCGGTGGCCGTCAGCGCCGCGGGGGCGTCGGCCAGGCCGGGCAGCGCCAGACTCAGCGCCAGCAGCAGGGCAAGCAGCAGGGATGTGACTTTTTTCATGATTGGTTCCGCCTTTCTTCTTGTA
>JAFYIF010000125.1 GCA_017538775.1 Oscillospiraceae bacterium
CGGCAACATCGCCCTGGGGGAGGAAAACACCCGGGCGGCGGTGAAGGCCGGAAAAGCAAAGCTGGTGCTGCTGGCCAGCGACAGCTCCCCCGGCGCGAGAAAACGGGCGGAGGGCTACGTCTTCGAGCCGGGCACGCCCCTGGCGGACACACCCTATACCAAGCATCAGATTTCGGACATCTCCGGCAGACCGGGCTGCTCCATGGCAGCGTTTCTGGACCTCGGCCTGGCCGCGAGCTTTGCGGAGGCACTGCGGGAGGAGTTCGGAGCGGCATACGGGCCGGTCGCCCAGCGGCTGGCGGAACGCCGGGACCGGCAGCGGACCCGGAACGGGAAATCGGGAAAGAGGAGGAAGTGCGTATGAGCAGTTTTGACAAATACAGGATTCATGAGGTGGCCAAGGATCTGGGCACCACCAGCAAGGTCATCACGGAGATTCTGACCAAGTACATCGCCGCGCCCAAAAACCACATGCAGGTCCTGGAGACGCCGGAGCTGGATGTCATCTTCGAGTGCATGACCCAGCGCCATCAGGTCGCCAGCATTGCGGAGATCTTCGCCGTTCCCGAGAAGAAGCCCAAGGAGGAGCCGCGTCCGCGCCAGAAGCAGGGCGCGCAGCAGGCCTCCGGCGGGCAGAGATCCGGCAGCCAGGCCCAGGGTGCCCAGCAGCAGGGCGGCGGCAAGCAGCAGCAGCCCCAGCAGCAGGCCCAGCCCCAGCAGCCGGCGAAGAAGCAGGAGCAAAAGCCCCATGTGCCCAAGCCCGTGGCGGAGAAGCGCATCATCGACACCCGCGGCAGCTCCTCCACCACCACGAACCTGAGCAAGTACGACGAGAAGTTCGAAAAGCTGGCCGGGGGCCGGGGCGACAAGCAGCGGGGCGGCAAGGAGAAGATCAACAAGAACAAATCCCGCCAGCAGAATCTGGCCACATCCGCCAAGCGGCGGCAGGAGGAGCGCAACAAGATGCAGCGCCTCCACCTGGAGATCGCCAAGAAGGCCCCCACCAAGGTCTCCATCCCCGACGAGATCAGCGTGGGCGAGCTGGCCAGCCGCATGAAGAAGACCGGCGCGGAGGTGGTCAAGTGCCTGATCCGCAACGGCGTCATGGCCTCCCTGAGCCAGCTCATCGACTACGACACCGCCGCCATCATCGCCGAGGAGATGGGCTGTGTGGTGGAGCGGGAGGTCCACGTCACGGTGGAAGAGCGCCTGATCGACGACCACGCCGACCGGCCGGAGGACCTGGAACCCCGGGCCCCCGTCGTGGTGGTCATGGGCCATGTGGACCACGGCAAGACCAGTCTGCTGGACTACATCCGCAACGCCAACGTGGCCTCCGGCGAGGCCGGCGGCATCACCCAGGCCATCGGCGCCTACACCGTGGAGGTCCACGGCAGCCCGGTCACCTTCCTGGACACCCCGGGCCACGAGGCCTTCACCAGTATGCGCGCCCGCGGCGCCATGGTGACGGACATCGCCATCCTGGTGGTGGCGGCGGACGACGGCATCATGCCCCAGACCGTGGAGAGCATCAACCACGCCAAGGCCGCCAACATCCCGGTGGTGGTGGCCATCAACAAGATGGATAAGCCCGGGGCCAACCCGGACCGGATCATGCAGCAGCTCACCGAGTACGACATCGTGCCCGAGGAGTGGGGCGGGGAGACCATCGTCTGCCCCATCTCCGCCAAGACCGGCATGGGTGTGGAGAACCTGCTGGAGAACCTGGTGGTGCTGGCGGAGGTGCAGGAGCTGAAAGCCAACCCCAACCGCGCCGCCCGCGGCACCGTCATCGAGGCCCGGCTGGACAAGGGCCGCGGCCCCATCATGACCGTGCTGGTCCAGAACGGCACCCTCCACACCGGCGATCTGATCATCGCGGGCACCGCCGTGGGCCGCGTCCGCGTGATGACCAACGACAAGGGCCAGCGCGTCGGCGAGGCCGGGCCCAGCGTCCCGGTGGAGATCACCGGCATGAGCGAAGTGCCCCGCGCCGGCGACGTGTTCAACGTGGTGGGCGACGAGCGCATGGCCCGGGAGCTGGTGGCCCAGCGCAAGGAGCAGCAGAAGAATGAGCTTTTCGGCGGCACCCGGAAGGTCACTCTGGACGACCTCTTCGCCCGCATCCAGCAGGGCGAGCTGAAGGACTTCAACATCATCGTCAAAGCCGACGTGCAGGGCTCCGCCGAGGCGGTGCGTACCAGCCTGGAGAAGCTCAGCAACGAGGAAGTGCGCGTCCGCGTCATCCACTCCGGCGTCGGCGCCATCAACGAGAGCGACGTGATGCTGGCCTCCACCAGCGGCGCCATCGTGGTGGGCTTCAACGTCCGCCCGGACAACGCCGCCCGCGACTCCGCCGCCAGAAGTGGCGTGGAGATCCGCATGTACCGGGTCATCTATGACTGCATCGAGGAGATCGAGGCGGCCATGAAGGGGATGCTGGCCCCGAAGTTCCGCGAGCAGATCATCGGCCACGCCCAGGTCCGCGAGACCTACAAGGTCAGCAAAGTGGGCACCGTCTGCGGCTGCTACGTCACCGACGGCAAGATCCAGCGCGGCTGCAAGGTCCGCGTCCTCCGGGACAACGTGGTCATCCACGAGGGCGACCTGGCCTCCCTCCGCCGCTTCAAGGACGACGTGAAGGAGGTCCCGGAAAACTTCGAGTGCGGAATGCAGATCGAAAAGTTCAACGACATCAAGATCGACGACGTGATCGAGTGCTTCGTCATGGAGGAGATCAAGCGATAAGGCAAAACAGTATGGCAAACCGGGCGGGGGATTGACCCTCGCCCGGTTTGCTGCGCCGAATGAGTCAAAAGGGACGGTTGTGCGCCGGTACGGCGCTTGAAATATAGTGGGGAGAGTCACCCCACCCGGTAAAGCGAGGTCAGCAGCCGGTACTCAGTCTTGGAGCCGAAGCCGCGA
>JAFYIF010000126.1 GCA_017538775.1 Oscillospiraceae bacterium
CTCCTATCATGGTGGGGAAACGAAGGGAGGCGCGGACATGAAGGAACTGCGCATCGGGGCCAACGACGCGCTTCAGCGGCTGGACCGCTTTGTGGGCAAGGCCGTGCCCCTGCTGCCGGAGTCGCTGCTGCAAAAGTACATCCGCCTCAAGCGCATCAAGGTCAACGGGCGCGGGGCGAAGCGGGACACGCGGCTGAACGCCGGGGACTGCGTGCAGCTTTACATCAACGACGAGTTTTTTGAGGCCCCCCGGGAGGAGAACAGCTATCTCAAGATCGCCGCGCCGAAGCTGGACCTCGTGTATGAGGACGAAAACATCCTGCTGGCGGACAAGAAGCCCGGCGTGCTCTGCCACAGTGCGGGCAAGTGGGACTACAACACCCTGATCGCAAACATCCAGGCATACGCCTATCAGAAGGGGGAGTGGCGGCCCCGGGAGGAACACGCCTTTGCCCCGGCTCTCTGCAACCGCATCGACCGGAACACCGGCGGCATCGTCATCGCCGCGAAGAACGCCGAGGCCCTGCGCATTCTGAATGAAAAGATCCGGGACCGGGAGATCGAAAAGCGCTATCTCTGCGTGGTCCACGGGCGGCCCAAGCCCCCGGCGGGGCGGCTGGAGGGCTATCTCTTCAAGGACGCCAAACGCAACCAGGTCTATGTCCGCCCCCGCCCGGAGCCGGGGGCGCGCAGCGCCGTCACCGACTACCGGACGCTGCAGAGCCGGGGCGGGCTGAGCCTGGTGGAGTGTACGCTCCTGACCGGGCGGACCCACCAGATCCGCGCCCAGATGGCCCATGCGGGCTGGCCGCTGCTGGGGGACGGGAAATACGGCAGCGAGCGCCAGAACCGCCGCTACGACGAGACCGGCGGTCAGGCGCTCTACTCCTACTATCTCCGCTTCGACTTCCCCAGCGACGCCGGGGCATTGAACTACCTCCGGGGCCGGGAGTTCCGGGTGGAGGACATCGGCTTTGTGAAAAAGTATTTCGGATGAACCTGCCTCACTCCGGCTTCGCCACCATCCAGACCGGCTGTTTGCGGTCGGTGTGGTCCCGCTCCAGCATCCCGCGGTGGGAGAGGAAGTTCTCGTCGTCCATGAACTTGGCCCCCAGCGGGCAGAGGCGGATGCAGGCGTGACATTTGATGCAGATGCCCGGGGTCTCGGCCACGTTGTCGGGGTTGATGGAGCCCACGGGGCAGAGTTTCACGCAGGCGCCGCAGCGGTTGCAGCGCTCCATGTCCGTGTTGGGCTTGGCCGGGAGGAAGGCCTTGGGCTTGCCGTCCAGACCCAGGGGGACATAGTAGGGGGCTTTCGCGTCGCCGGGGACCTCCAGCGTGACGGGGCCGCCGTCCCAGCTTTTGAGGAAGTCCAGCGTGGCCTCCCCCAGGGCGGCGATCTCGGCCCAGTCCTCCGCGTCGGGACGGCCCGCGCCGATGGCCGGGGAAAAGGCGTGTTCCGCAACGAAGGCGCCGCCGGAGATGGGGCGGAAGCCGTCGGCGGACAGGGTGACGTTCAGCTCCGCCAGGGAGTTCTGGAAGGCCCGGTTGCCGAAGCTGACCACCGCCACGGCAGGGGCGCCGTTGCCCACGAAGCCGGACTGCATGTAGGGCAGGAGCTTGTTGGGCAGCTTGCCTGCGTAGGTGGGCAGCACGAAAACCACCAGGTCCGTCTCCTGGAATTCATACTTCCCCTCCCGCGCCCGGGGAGGGGTGATGTCGATCAGCTTTTTCGGCGCGCCCAGGGCGGCGGCCAGCTGGGTGCTGAGCTTCGCGGCGATTTTCCGGTTGTTGCCGGTGGGGCTGAAATAGACAGCGCAGACCCGTTCGATCTTCATGGTACGTCTCCTTTTTTGAAGGTTTTGTTTGGGTCGATTATATCGGATTTTTGTGAAAAACGCAAGAAGAAACAGTCTCATTTCTCCTGTATTTATGTGAATTGTCCGGAATGCATCAGAAAGAGACCGTTTCCACACACCAAAGGATGAATTCCTCGACCGTGGGTTCTGCGCCGGTGTATGAAAAGCTTCTCCACCGGGCCTGAACGTCCGGGTCCTGGCTGGCTCTTCCGGCATCCATGGCTTTTTTCATCTCCGCCCGGACCGCTTTCTCCGGGACTTTGCATTCACGGGCGATCTGCGCGATCACGCTTGCCGCGTGTTCCAGTTCGTTTCTGGTATACATTCTGTCAACCTCCTGATCCGACGGCTTTCCGGCTGTGTTTTGTATTCTTTTGGTTTGTTGTCTTCCTTTTAGCTATACCAAGTATAACCTGGAACCGCGTCGGAATCTGTCGAAGGCTGTCATAGATACGAAAAAAACCTGTGCCGGATACCCGGCACAGGGACCGCGCTTTTCAGTTTTCTTCATCGATCATGATCTCCAGCATCCGAAGGATCTTACGCTGCGCTTCGGCGGGGAGGGCCTGGAGTCTGCCGGAGATTTTTCCGCTTTCCTGCGCTGTGGTCACGTCCAGCACATCCGTCAGCAGACTGTTGGCGTCGCAGTTCAGAGCATTTGCGATAGCGACAAAGGTATTGAGCTTTGGCGTTTTGAAGCCGCACTCGATGTTGCTGATGTACTTGGTAGACATATCCAGCAGTTGGGAAAGCTCCGCCTGCGTGAGTCCGCGTGCTTTCCGCGCCTCCTGGATCCGTCTGCCCACCTTCTGCGCGTCCACAGGCATCCTCCTAACAGGCAGTAATCTGTCTGTTAGTATACTTGCCGGAGCGCCTCGGGAAAATCCACCGACTGAAAGATGTATTTCTTTTAGAAATATCATTTTGCGCTTTCTGCGGGCAGCGGGCGCGGGTTCAGACGGCGATGTGCGGAAAATGAGTCAAAAAGAACCGTCCCTGATGACTCATACTTGCGTTTTTCTTCTAGGATGCTATAATACGAAAGCATGAAAACATTGCCAAGGGAGGCACGAAGCACATGAGCGAAAAGAAGCAGTTTCAGGCGGAGAGTCGGCGGCTGCTGGATCTGATGATCCACTCCATCTACACGCACAAGGAGATCTTCCTGCGGGAGCTGATCTCCAACGCGTCCGACGCCATTGACAAGCTGTCCTATCTCAGCCTGACCGACGAGCATGTGGGCCTGAGCCGGGAGGACTTTGAGATCCGTCTGGCGGTGGACAAGGAGGCCCGGACCCTGACGGTCAGCGACAACGGCATCGGCATGGACGCTGCGGAGCTGGAGCACAACCTGGGCGTCATCGCCGACAGCGGGACCCTGCGCTTCCGCCAGCAGCTGGAGGAGGGCAAGAGCGAGACCGAGGTGATCGGGCAGTTCGGTGTGGGCTTTTACAGCGCCTTTATGGTCAGCGACCACATCACGGTCCTCAGCCGCAAGTACGGCGCGGAGGCAGCCTGGCGCTGGGACAGCGACGGCGTGGACGGCTACACCGTGGAACCGGCCCAGCGGGAGACCGTGGGCACCGACGTGATTTTGCACATCAAGCCGGACAGCGAGGACGAGCCGGACGAGTACAGCCGCTATCTGCGGGAATTTGACCTGCGGGGCCTGGTGCGGAAGTACAGCGACTATATCCGCTTCCCCATCCGCATGGAGGTCACCCGCTCCCGCCGGGTGGAGGGCAGCCCCGACGACAAGCCGGAGTATCACGACGTGCAGGAGATCGAGACCATGAACAGCATGGTCCCCCTCTGGCAGCGCCGGAAGAGCGAGGTCACGAAGGAGGAATATGACGAGTTCTTTGAGACCAACTTCGGCGAATATGCCCCGCCCCAGAGCGTCATCACCGTCTCCGCCGAGGGGGCTGTCACTTACAAGGCCCTGCTGTTCATCCCCTCCGCCCGGCCCGGCAAGTGGGGCACCGAGGACTTCCAGCCCGGGCTGGAGCTGTACAGCGCCGGGGTGATGATCATGGACAAGTGCGCCGACCTGCTGCCCGACCAGTTCAGCTTCGTGCGCGGCGTGGTGGAGAGCCCCGACCTGAACCTGAACATCTCCCGGGAACTGCTGCAGCACGACCGGCAGCTCAAGATCATCTCCTCCAACCTGGAGAAAAAGATCAAGGGCGAGCTGGAGCGGATGCTGCGGGACCAGCGGGACGAGTATGAGAAGTTCTGGAAGAACTTCGGCGTCCAGCTCAAGGTGGCGGCCCTGGACCGCTACGGCGCGAAGAAGGAGGCGCTGCAGGACCTGCTGCTGTTCTACTCCTCTACCGAGCAGAAGATGACGACCCTGGCGGAGTACGTCGCCCGGATGCAGCCGGAACAGAAGTATATCTACTACGCCACCGGCGACAAGCTGGAGACCATCGACCACATGCCCCAGACCGAGCTGCTGCGGGAGCGGCAGATGGAGATCCTCTACTTCACCGACAGCGTGGACGACTTCCTGGCGGAGATGTTCCACGACTACAAGGACAAGCCCTTCCGCTCCGCCCTGGACGGGGACCTGGAGTTGGAGGAAGCCAAACCCGAGGAGAGCGAGGCCCATCAGGAGGCCTTCCAGTTCCTCAAGGACTATCTGGGCGAGCGGGTGAACGAGGTGAAGGCCTCCGCCCGGCTCAAGACCCACCCGGTCTGCCTCAGCAGCGGCCAGGGCCTGAGCTTCGAGATGGAGAAATACTTCAACGCCGTGCAGCCGGACATGGGCATGAAGGCCCGGCGCATCCTGGAGGTGAACACCGCCCACCCGGCCTTCCTCCGCTTCGAGGCCGCCCGCATCACCGACCCGGAGAAGGCGAAGAAGTACGCGGAAATTCTTTACAACCAGGCCCTGCTCATCGCCGGGCTGCCGGTGGAGGACCCCACGGCGTATACCGACCTGCTGGTGTCCCTCTGGGAATAAGAGAAATCCCCCTTGCGCCAGGACGCGCCCGGCGCTATAATGAGAGAAAACCGGGCGCGCCCCGGGCAAAACGAACACAAAACAGAAAGGAACTGTCGAGATGAAAAACAGAAAGCTGCTGTCCACCCTCTGCGTGCTGGCGCTGCTGCTGGCCCTGGGCCTGTCTCTGGCCGCCTGCGGCGAGAGCAAGGGCGGTGTGACCATCGCCATCCCCAACGACACCACCAACGAGGCCCGGGCCCTGCTGCTGCTGGAGCGGCTGGGCTACATCACCCTCAAGGAGGGCGCGGGCATCACCGCCACGCCCCTGGACATCGCCAGCAATCCCAAGAACATCACCTTCAACGAGGTGGAGGCCGCCCAGCTCCCCAACGTCCTGAAGGACGTGGACTACGCGGTCATCAACTCCAACTACGCCCTGGACGGCGGCCTGAACCCCACCCGGGACGCCCTGGGCATGGAGGGCTCCGGCTCCTACTATGCCAACATCCTGGCGGTGAAGGAAGGCCGGGAGTCCGATCCTCTGGTCCTGGCCCTGGTGGCCGCGCTGGAGAGTCAGCAGGTGGCGGAGTTCATCGCGCAGCGCTATGACGGCGCGGTGGTCTCCACCGTGGACGCGCCCACCGACGGCTACGACCCCGAGCTGGACTACGAGGCCCTGGCCGGACAGTCCATCTCCGTGGCCGCCTCCCCCACCCCCCACGCCGAGATCCTGGCCATCGCCCGGGACATCCTGGCCGAGAAGGGCATTGAGCTGACGGTCCTGGAGTTCACCGACTATGTCCAGCCCAACAACGTGGTGGACAGCGGCGAGGTGGACGCCAACTACTTCCAGCATGTCCCCTATCTGGACGACTTCAACGCCGAGAACGGCACCCATGTGGTCTCCGTGGCCGCCATCCACGTGGAGCCCATGGGCTTCTACGGCGGCAGACAGAGCACGCTGGACGCTTTGAAATAACAAACCAGAAGAACGCAAGTGCGGAAACGCCGAGGTGCCCGGCCTCTTTGGGAGGGGCAAATCGGCGTTTTCCGCGTTTCGGGGGAAGAGAACGATGATAGAAATCAAGAACGTATCGAAGGTCTTCTCCACCGCCGAGGGGCCGGTGGAGGCGCTGCGGAACGTGTCCCTCAGCATCCCGGACGGGGACATCTACGGCATCATCGGCATGAGCGGCGCGGGCAAAAGCACGCTGGTGCGCTGCATCAACATGCTGGAGCGGCCCACGTCCGGAACCGTCTGCATCGACGGCGTGGACATGGGGGCGCTCAGCGAGCGGGAGCTGCGGGTCAAGCGCCGGGAGATCACGATGATCTTCCAGGGCTTCAATCTGCTGATGCAGCGGACGTGTCTGGACAACGTCTGCTTCCCGCTGCGGATCTCCGGCCTGGCCGGGGAGCGGAAGTGGCAGCGGCAGCGGGCCATGGAGCTGCTGGAGCTGGTCGGCCTGGCGGACAAGGCCCGGGCCTATCCCGCTCAGCTCTCCGGCGGCCAGCAGCAGCGGGTCGCCATCGCCCGGGCCCTGGCCACGGACCCGAAGGTGCTGCTCTGCGACGAGGCCACCAGCGCCCTGGACCCCACCACCACCGCCTCCATCCTGGAGCTGATCCGCTCCATCAACGAGCGCACCGGCATCACGGCGGTGCTCATCACCCACCAGATGAGCGTGGTGGAGAGCATCTGCCGCCATGTGGCGATTCTGGACGGCGGCGCGGTGGTGGAGACCGGCGCGGTGGGCGAGGTCTTCTCCCACCCGAAATCGGAGGCCGCCCGGCGGCTGGTCTTCCCGGACGGGGACGCGGTCTCGGCCACGCTGGTGCCGGACGAGCGGGTGATCCGCGTGGTCTTCAACGGCTCCCTGGCCTCCTCCACCCCCCTCATCGCCCACATGGCGGTGGAAAAGGGCATCGAGGCCAACATCTCCTACGCCTCCACCCGCACCATCGAGGGGCGGGAGTACGGCTCCATGCTGCTGGGCATCCGGCAGGGGGAAGACGTGTTCCGGGAGGCCATCGCATATCTGAACGCGCAAACCGACGTGACAGCGGAGGAGGTGCTGCCCAATGCTTGAACAGTTTTTCGCCCAGGACGTGTTGCAGGAGGCCTGGGACATCATCCGCACCCAGTTCCCCCTGGCGATCTGGGAGACCGTCTATGTGACCATCCTCTCCACGGCCTTCGCCATTGTGCTGGGCCTGCCCCTGGGGGTGATTCTGGTGGTGGGCGAAAAGGGCGGCGTCCGCCCCCTGCCCGCGGGACTGATGCGCACCCTGAACGTCATCGTCAACCTGCTGCGCAGCGTGCCCTTCCTGATTTTGATGGTGCTGGTCTTCCCCCTGACCCGCCTGCTGGTGGGCACCGTGGTGGGCACCGTGGCCAGCATCGTGCCCCTGGTCATCGCCGCCTTCCCCTTCATCGCCCGGCTGGCGGAGGGCAGTCTGCGGGAGGTCAACCCGAATACCATTGAAATGGCGCAAAGCCTCGGCGCCTCCCCCCTCCAGATCATCACCCGCGTCATGCTCCCGGAGAGCGTCCCCTCTCTGATCTCCAACGCCACCATCGCCATCACCACCATTCTGGGCTACAGCGCCATGAGCGGCATCATCGGCGGCGGCGGCCTGGGCAAGATCGCCATGAACTACGGCTATTACCGCTACAAATACCTGATCATGGTGGCGGCGGTGGTGCTGCTGATTCTGCTGGTGCAGCTGTTCCAGAGTCTGGGCACGCGGTTCGCGGTGAAGAGCGATAAGCGGCTGAAGAACAAGTGAGGCAAAACACAGAAGGCATCCCAGTCTGAAGGTTGACTGGGA
>JAFYIF010000127.1 GCA_017538775.1 Oscillospiraceae bacterium
CGCCCCGGGAGCCGCCGGATCTGCCGCCGCCGCTGCTGCGGCTACCGCCGTAGCTGCTGCGGGAGGAGCTGAAGCCGCTCCGGGAGCTGCCGCTGCCGCCAAAGCCGCTCCGGGTGTAGGAGCCGCCGGGTCTCGTGCGGTAGCTGGAGGAGCTGCGGGGGGCGGAAGAGGGGCGGAACCCCGGGGAACTGTGGTGGACGCTGCTGCCGCGGGAACTGGGGCCGCCGCCCCGGTAGCCCGGGCCGCCGCTGCGGTAGCGGGCCTCCATCCCGCGGAACCAGCTCCCGCCGGGGCGGTGCCAGAACAGCAGGGGGATGAAGCTGGCCCGGTTGACGGCGCTGCCGCGCCCGTTGGCCGCCCAGCGGCGATAGCGGCTCTTGTCGATGGCGGAGAAGATCAGGAAGACCAGCACCAGGATGATCAGGAAGCCCACCAGGCTCATGCCTCCGCTCTGCCGCTCGCTGACGCTGACGGCGGGAAAGCTGCTGCCATTGTACTGATAGTCCCCCGCCGATCCAAAGCTCGCGGCATAGCAGTCGTCCAGGGCGCTGAGGAGCTGCCGGACCGCCGTGTCGTCGTCCCCGGCGCGGAAGGCGGGGAGGAAGCTCTCCTCAAAGAGGTCCATCAGCGCGGTCTCCCCCACCGCCACGTCCAGTTTGGAGCCGGGGCTCATCCAGTATTCCCTGGCCCCCGTGTCCAGAACCAGAATGGCGTCCTGGTCCCCCAGGCCCCAGTTGTCGGCCAGGGTGTAGGTGTAGTCGTCCAGGTCCCAGCCCCGGGTGTGGTCCACCGTGGCCACTGCCGTGACGAAGCCGTAGTCCGTGTCCCAGCTGCGGTTGTAGCGCTCCAGGGCAAATTCGGTGTTGGAGGAGAGCACGTGCGCGCCGTCATAGACCCAGTCGCCCTGGGCGGGGCTGGGGACCGTGGCCGGGCGCCGGGTCCAGCCGTAGACCAGGCAGCCCAGCACCACCGCCGCCGTCAGCACGATGGCGACGACCCGGTTTTGGAAAAAAGCTTTCATCGCGTCCCTCCCGCTTGCTTCTCTGTGTCAGGCGGCGTTCAGCCGCGGATCTCCAGGAGCTTCTGCTTCAGCTCGCCCTCCAGACGGCCCAGCTCCACCTCGGCCTCGGCCCGGCGCTGGCGGCCGTCCTCCTGGATCTGGCGGACCTCCTCCAGGGTGCGGATCAGCTCCTGGTTGGTGTGCTTGAGGGTCTCCAGCTCCACGATGCCCCGCTCGGACTCCCGGGCCACGTCGATGCTGCCCTGGTGCAGGGCCTCGGCGTTCTTTTTCAGCAGCTCATTCGTCACGTCGCTGACCTCCCGCTGGGCCTCCATGGCCTGACGGCTGTGCTCCATGCTCAGGGCCAGCACCATCTGGCTTTTCCACAGGGGGATGGTGTTGACGATGCTGGTCTGGATCTTCTCGGCCATCAGGCTGTCGTTGTTCTGGATCATGCGGATCTGCGGGCTCATCTGCAAAGAGATGATGCGCGTCAGCTCCAGGTCGTGCAGGCGCTTTTCAAAGCGGCCCACCATGTTGGCGAAGTCGCTGGCGGCCTGGGCGTCCTCCGGCAGGCCGGTCTCCCGGGCCTTGCTCTGCATCGCGGGCAGCTCCGTCTCCCGCAGGGACTTGGCCTTGAGCTGGCCGGCCAGGATGTACATGGTCAGCTCCTTGAAGTAGGCCAGGTTCATCTCGTACATCTTGTCCATCGTGGCGATGTCTTTCAGCAGGGTGCGCTCGTGGCGCTCCAGCTGCTCGGTGATGCGGTCCACGTTGACCTCGGCCTTGTCGTACTGGGCCTTGAGGGCGGCGATGTTGGCCCCGGTCTTTTTGAACAGGCCAAATAAGCCCTTCTTTTCATCGGGGTTGAAGTTCAGGCCCTTGAGCTCCATCACCAGGCTGGAGAGCATACTGCCCACCTGGCCCAGGTCCTTGGTGCGGACGGTGCCCAGGGCGGCGCTGGAGAATTCGCTGATGTTGGCCTGGGCCGCCGCGCCGTAGGACAGCACCTGGTTGGTGTTGGTCACGTCGATCTGCTGGGCGAATTCCCGGACGGCGGCCTGCTCCGCCTCGCTGAGCTTTTCCAGCTCCGGGCGCTCCGGCACAACCTCCTCCTGCTGCTGCACCAGCGCCTCCTGGGCAGCGGCGGCCACGGCGGCGGCGGACGCGCCGTTGGGGTCCAGAGTCAGCTTGGGGACGTATTCCGTCAGTTTGCTCTCGTTCATGATCCATTCATTCCTTTCTGATGGATTCAGTGGTTCTCAGGCGGTCCCGCCCGCTCCGCGTGCGCCGGTGGCGAACTGGTTTCCCTGGCCGGACAGGCCCTCCCGCTGCATCAGGGTGTTCATCACGGCGATGTCCGTCTCGATGTCCATGGCCTGATTGGCGAAGAGACCGTCCAGCAGCTTGCGGTAGGCGTCGATGGCGGTGTCCAGCATCTCGCTGATGCTGCGCATGGTGTTGGAGATGTTCTCCCCCTCGATGCCCTGGGAGCCCATGCGGTCATAGGCGTTCAGCAGCTTGATGGTGGTGGGGAGATAGTAGTCCAGGAATTTTTTGATCTGGGGCACGTCGCTGGGGTCGTGGATGGCGTCCTCCACGATCTTGTCGGAGACGGAGATGATCTCCTGGATCTTGTGCTTGACGCTCAGATCCGGGATGACGGCGTAGAGCCGCTGCAGCTCGCTGTGGGCCCGGGCACCCTCGTCGATGATGGCCTGGACCGCCGGGGGGTATTTGGGCTGCTCCGGTTCCGGCTTCCGGGCCGCCTGCTGGGCGGCGGTCTGCTGGGGCTGCTTCTGGGTCTGGACGGGGGGCTCCTTCTCCTTCCCGGAGCCGGTCACCGCCCGGACGATGCCGTAGACGATGGCGGCCAGGAGCGCCGCCACGCCCAGACGCCCCAGGCTGAAGATGGGCCGGAGGATGGAGAACAGCAGAAACACCAGCCCGATCGCGTAGATCGGGGACGTGGAGCCTTTCTTCTTTTTCTTCATCGGGCGATCCCTCCCTCTCCCCTGCCGGGGCTTAAGTTTTGTTGCGCTATCCGGTATATTTTACAGCCATTTTTCCCGGAGGTCAAGCAATATCGGAGCGCAGGCGCAAAAAGAGCGGCGCTCCCCGGGCTTATGTCCCGGAAGCGCCGCTTTGCGGTTTTATGAAAGCACCACGCGGTTGTAGTTCTTCTTGCCCCGGCGCA
>JAFYIF010000128.1 GCA_017538775.1 Oscillospiraceae bacterium
CGCTTTACAAGGTCCGGGCGCTGGGTTGCAATACCCCAGTTGCACTTGCCACTTTGGCAGGTGCGGCAGAGGTGACAGCCGAGGGCGAGCAAAGCCGCTGTTGCGATATAACAAGCGTCAGCGCCGAGCGCCACCGCTTTTACAACGTCCGCCGCGCTTCGGATAGACCCGCCTACTACGAGCGATACGTTATTTCTGATACCCTCCTCGCGAAGACGGGTATCAACCGCCGCGAGCGCGAGTTCTATCGGAATACCCACATTATCTCTTATGCGTGTGGGCGCGGCGCCTGTGCCGCCCCTAAAGCCGTCTATGGCGATTATATCCGCGCCGCTGCGGGCTATGCCGCTGGCTATGGCGGCTATGTTGTGGACGGCGGCCACCTTGACGATGACCGGCTTGCGGTGTCCCGTGGCCTCCTTCAGCGACCAGACCAGCTGCCGCAGGTCCTCGATGGAGTAGATGTCGTGGTGCGGGGCGGGGGAGATGGCGTCGCTGCCCTCGGGGATCATGCGGGTCCGGCTCACATCCGGCCCCACCTTGGCCCCCGGCAGGTGCCCGCCGATGCCGGGCTTGGCCCCCTGGCCCATTTTGATCTCGATGGCCGCCCCGGCCTCCAGATAGTCCTTGTGGACGCCGAAGCGCCCGGAGGCCACCTGGACGATGGTGTGCGGCCCGTAGCGGTAGAAGTCCTCGTGCAGACCTCCCTCGCCGGTGTTGTAGCAGATGCCCAGCTCCGAGGCCGCCATGGCCAGGGAGGCGTGGGCGTTGTAGCTGATGGAGCCGTAGCTCATGGCGGAGAACATCACCGGCAGCGCCAGCTCCAGCTGGGGCGGCAGCTCGGTGCGCAGACGCCCGCTCCCGTCCCGCTCCACGCGCTCCGGTTTGCGCCCCAGGAAGACGCGGGTCTCCATGGGTTCCCGCAGCGGGTCGATGGAGGGATTCGTCACCTGGGAGGCGTTGATCAGAAGCTTATCCCAGTAGACTGGCAGAGGCTTTGGATTGCCCATGGAGCTGAGCAGCACCCCGCCGCTTCCGGCCTGTTTGTAGATCTCGCGGATCGTGTCGCCGTCCCAGTTGGCGTTTTCCCGCAGACGGCAGTCTGTGTGGACGATCTTCAGGGCGCGGGTGGGGCAGAGGGAGACGCAGCGCTGGCAGTTGACGCACTTTGCCTCGTCAGCGCGCATCCGGTCCCGCTCCGCGTCATACCAGTGCACCTCGTTGGCGCACTGCCGGGCGCAGACCTGGCAGTGGATGCAGCGCTCGTCGTTGCGGACCACCTCGAATTCAGGAAACAGGAAATCCACGCCGCTCATGGCCGCGCCTCCTTTCCGCCCCCGGCGGAGGCATAGGGGCCGTCCCCGACGCGGACGAGGAAGGCCTCCCCGCCGGCGGGCGCATAGAAGTTTTCCGCCTCCGGCTCCATGGCGCGGATCGCCGCCTCTTCGGAGGCGATGAAGACCCGGTCGCCCCGCTCTGCAGTCACCATGCTGCGGAGTTTCAGCCGGTCGTTGAGGGCCAGAAGGCCCCCGGTGAAGCCCAGGACGATGGAGAAGGGGCCGGTGATCAGCAGACTGGGGAAGACGCTGCGCAGGTATTGCAGCTCCCGCCGCTCCGCCTCCGGCATCCGGGCGATGGTGTTCCAGAAGGGCGCGGCTACGACGGAGGCGGTCTCCCGCAGGGTCAGCCCCTGCTTGCGCTGCAGATAGTCCGCGATGTAGGTGATGACCTCCGTGTCGGTCTGGAGGGTGCACTGGTAGCCGAACATTTCAATATAGCGGCGGTTGGCGTCGTAGGAGGAGATCTCCCCGTTGTGGACCACGGAGCGGTCCAGCAGGGCGAAGGGGTGCGCCCCGCCCCACCAGCCGGGGGTGTTGGTGGGATAGCGTCCGTGGGCCGTCCAGGAATAGGCCCCGTACTCCTCCAGCCGGTAGAAGCGCCCCACGTCCTCCGGATAGCCCACCGCCTTGAATACGCCCATGTTCTTCCCGCTGGAGAACACATAGGCCCCGTCGATCTGCGTGTTGATGTGCATGACGCAGCGGACGATGTACTCGTCCTC
>JAFYIF010000129.1 GCA_017538775.1 Oscillospiraceae bacterium
GACATGTGGAAAACCTCCTCGCAGCCTGCCGGGGCAATGCCGGACCCAGCCGTCCCCCACAGTCTATCACAGCCCGACGGGATTTGCAATCAAAACTTGTACGGTCAGGGATGAAACGTCCTGACAAGTTTCTGAAATTGCCCGAGATTCGCGCAAAAAATTCTTGACATTTTTTGTGTACTATGCTATTATTCTGGATTGCGTGGGCTTATTGCGCCCAATTGCGCAAATCCAGAAGGAAAGGAGTCACAAATGCCTACTTTTAACCAGCTTGTCAGAAAGGGAAGACAGCAGCCGACCTTCAAGAGCAACTCTCCCGCCATGCAGAAGGGCCTGAACACCCTGCGCAACCGCGAGACCGACCTGCCCTCTCCCCAGAAGCGCGGCGTCTGCACCGCTGTGCGTACCGCGACCCCGAAGAAGCCGAACTCCGCGCTGCGGAAGATCGCCCGTGTGCGTCTGACCAACGGTTACGAGGTCACCGCCTACATCCCCGGCGTGGGTCACAACCTGCAGGAGCACTCTGTGGTCATGATCCGCGGCGGCCGTGTCAAGGACCTGCCCGGTGTGCGTTACCACATCATCCGCGGCGCGCTGGACGCCCAGGGCGTCAACGGTCGTATGCAGGCCCGCAGCAAGTACGGTGCCAAGAGACCGAAGGCCAAGAAGAAGTAAGAGATCCCCCAGGCAAATTGCCCTGTGTTTTGATATAGATTTCATTGGAACATCAGGGCGCAGCGGGCACGAATCCGTGTTCGAGTACCGTTGACATCATTTCATAATGAAGGAGGGAAGCATAGTGCCCAGAAGAGGTAATGTTCCCAAGAGAGAGATCCTCCCGGATCCTGTTTATAACAGCGTTCTGGTGACGAAGCTCATCAACAGCGTCATGCTGGACGGCAAGAAGGGCGTGGCCCAGAAGGTCGTCTATGACGCGTTCCAGATCATCGAGACCAAGACCGGCAAGAACGGTCTGGACGCCTTCACCGAGGCCATGAACAACATCATGCCCGAGCTGGAGGTCAAGGCCCGCCGCGTGGGCGGCGCCACCTATCAGGTCCCCATCGAGGTCCGTCCCGCCCGCCGTCAGACCCTGGGTCTGCGCTGGATCACCGGCTACGCCCGGAAGCGCGGCGAGAAGACCATGAAGGAGCGCCTGGCCAATGAGATCATGGACGCCTGCAACAACACCGGCGCGTCCGTGAAGAAGCGCGAAGACATGCACAAGATGGCCGAGAGCAACAAGGCCTTCGCCCACTTCCGCTGGTAATTTCCCCCTTGCGGGAGCTTTGGAGATCGAACAATGGCAAGAGATTTTTCGCTTGAGAAAACGAGAAATATCGGCATCATGGCCCACATCGATGCCGGTAAGACCACGACGACGGAGCGAATCCTGTTCTATACCGGCGTCAACTACAAAATCGGCGAGACCCATGAGGGCACCGCCACCATGGACTGGATGGAGCAGGAGCAGGAGCGCGGCATCACCATCACCTCCGCCGCCACCACCTGCCACTGGCGCGATCACCGCATCAACATCATCGACACCCCCGGTCATGTGGACTTCACCGTGGAGGTGGAGCGCTCCCTGCGCGTGCTGGACGGCTGCGTGACCGTCCTGTGCGCCAAGGGCGGCGTGGAACCCCAGTCCGAGACCGTCTGGCGTCAGGCCGACCACTACAACGTCCCCCGCATGATCTACGTCAACAAGATGGACATCATGGGCGCGGACTTCTATCACGTTCTGGACATGATCCACGACCGGCTCAAGTGCAACGCCGTCCCCATCCAGCTGCCCATCGGCTCCGAGGCCAGCTTCCGGGGCATCATCGACCTGGTGGAGATGAACGCCCGGATCTACTACGACGAGCTGGGCAAGGACATGCGGGACGAGCCCATCCCGGAGGAACTGCGAGAGCGGGCCGACGAATACCGCATCGCGCTGCTGGAGGCCGTCTCCGACTTCGACGACGAGATCCTGGAGCGCTACCTGGAGGGCGAGGACATCGACCCCCATGCCATCCGCAACGCGATCCGCAAGGCCACGGTCAGCGGCAGCATGGTGCCCGTCACCTGCGGCACGTCCTATAAAAACAAGGGCGTGCAGAAGCTGTTGGACGCCATCGTGGACTTCATGCCCTCCCCGCTGGACATCCCTCCGGTGAAGGGCGTCAACCCCAAGACCGACGAGGAGGTCGAGCGCCCGGCGGACGACAGCGCCCCCTTCAGCGCCCTGGCCTTCAAGATCATGACCGACCCCTATGTGGGCCGCCTGAGCTTCTTCCGGGTCTATTCCGGCACGCTGGAGACCGGGAAGACCGTGATGAACTCCACCAAGGGCCAGCGGGAGCGCCTGAGCCGCATCCTGCTGATGCACGCCAACCACCGGGAGGACCTGAGCATGGTCTATTCCGGCGACATCGCCGCGGCGGTGGGCCTGAAAAACACCACCACCGGCGACACCCTCTGCGACGACAAACAGCAGATCGTGCTGGAGAGCATGGAGTTCCCCGAGCCGGTCATCCGCGTGGCCATCGAGCCCAAGACCAAAGCCGGTCAGGAGAAAATGGCCATCGCCCTGCAAAAGCTGGCGGAGGAGGACCCCACCTTCAAGACCTACACCGACCAGGAGACGGGTCAGACCATCATCGCCGGCATGGGCGAGCTCCATCTGGAGATCATCGTGGACCGTCTGCTGCGGGAGTTCAAGGTGGAGGCCAACGTGGGCCGTCCCCAGGTCAGCTACAAGGAGACCATCACGAAGAGCGCGACGGTGGACACCCGCTACGTGCGCCAGACCGGCGGCAAGGGCCAGTTCGCCCACGTCAAGCTGCTGGTGGAGCCCAACGAGAGCGGCAAGGGCTACGAGTTCGAGAACAAGATCGTGGGCGGAGCCATCCCCAAGGAGTTCATCCCCTGCGTGGACCAGGGCATCCAGGGC
>JAFYIF010000130.1 GCA_017538775.1 Oscillospiraceae bacterium
CACCAACGCTTCCTCATAGCGTCCCAACTCATGCAATGTCACGCCGCGGGAATCCCGATATTTGGCATTCTGCGGTTCCAGGCGCACCGCTTCGTTCTTGTCCGCCAACGCTTCCTCATAGCGTCCCAACTCATGCAATGTCACGCCGCGGGAATGCCGATACCTGGCATTCTGCGGATTCAGGCGCACCGCTTCGTCCGAATCCGCCAACGCTTCCTCATAGCGTCCAGAGTTGTGCAAAATTGTTCCTTTCAAATCGTAAAGGTCGGCGTCATCCGGCTGAATCTCAATGGCGTGCATACATTCTTCCAATGCCTCAGAGGTTTTTCTTTCAAAGTACAGTCGCACCGCATTTCGACGTAGCGCTGCAACACGCATCAGCTTCGATTCTTCTTTCGGGTCTTCGGAACCCGCCAATTTGTCCAAAAGATCCAGACCGCTGCCTTCGTCCGTGTCCGCATTCCGGTCTGGGGACTCATGAGAAGCATCACCAGAAGCATCGGATTTCATCGGTTTCGCTGCCGTTCCCCCATTTTCGGGGCTTCGATCAGTCGTTTCGTCCAACACTTGATCGTTCATTTTTAAGTACTGTTTCTGATAGCTCTCCCGCCGTGAGCGGAAAAGGTCTTCCATTCTATCCAGGGGGGTGTCAAATTTCCTGTCCTTTGTCATCCGAGCCACCAGCGCAAACATCACCTCGTCAAAGCCCTTGATCTTCACCAGATACCCCCGCGGTCTCTCTCGAAGCAACTTTTCGATCCGCCCCGATTCCCGATCCCGGAGCGAACACCAGTAGATTGTATCCAGGTTCATGCGTTCCAGCAGATTCATCAGTGTCTGGTCGCCTCCGGAGTACCCGATGACGATGGGCGTGTATCTGGACAGAGCCGTGCGCAGACTGGCCTCCCAGCCATCGGCCAGCTTTTGCAGTTCGCGTTCCCGGTTCAGCGGACGAAGAATCAGGTCCCTGTGGACTTTGGCCACGACGGGCCGCTCCTCATTTTCCGCCGTGCCGATAAAGGTCGCCAGGCTCTCATGTCCCGCAACCAGCGGATGCTTTGCGTGATACAGGTAAAGCACATCCTCCACCAGGGAATCGAAGTTGGTGGTGATGACCAGTTTGTTCTCCGTGTTGTCCATCAGCACGGCCAGCATATAATATCCAATGCTCGGTTCCGCGTCCTTCATCAGTTCCTGTAAATCATGATAAGCCGCAATGGGCATCCCGGCATAGCGCAGGTCAAAAAGCGTAAAATAGTCCTCGCTTTGGAGCTGGTAGTCCTTTTGAAACAGCGGCTTCCACTTTCCTTCGGGAATGCCGCAGTCTTTGGCACACTCCTCAATGTACCACGAAGGCTGCTGCATCAGAAAATCACGCCACTTCGGCATCAAGTCCAAACCTGTGGAAATGCCGGAGGTATAAGACGCCCCAGACCCCAGAATAAAGCAATAGCGCTGGTTCGCGGCATAGCCCTGTCTGACATGCTCAACAAAGCGCCGCGTGCTCATAAGGATCTGTTCCCTCTCCCGCAATTGCCCGTCCTGCGCATTCTCAGTTGTCTGGTTGGTCTCTTTCTCGTCCATTGTGCCATCCTCCGTCAAATAGCTTAACTAAATTCTATCATACATCAGAAGAGAAGTCAATTCTAACTTCAATAAAATCTTAACATGATATTGATATTGAAAAGCAAAAAGGCCGCGTCCAACGGCGGGGAGTATTCCTGCTCCGTCGTCGGAATGCGGCCTTGTATTGTCTTTTCACCCGATCGTATGCGCCTTCATCAGATTCGTCTCGCTGCTCCGCCCCAGGGGGATCCCCGCAGTGATGACCACCACGTCGCCCTTTTCCGCCAGGCCCTCCGCTTTTGCGATGTCTGCGGCCAGGTGGAGGATGCGGTCGGTGCTGGTGACTTCGCCGGTGAGGATGGGGATGACGCCCCAGCTCACGTTCAGCTGGCGGCGGACCTTTTCCCGGGTCACCAGGGCGGCGATGGGGCAGAGGGGCCGGAAGCGGGAGATCATGCGGGCGGTGCGGCCGGAGAGGGTGGGGGTGAGGATGGCCCGGGCGGACAGGTCGCGGGCGGCGACGCAGCAGGCCTGGGTGATCACGTCGTTGACGTTGGCCTCGCCGGTGAAGCGGCTGAGCTCGAACTGGTCCCAGAAGTCGATGGCCCCCTCGGCCTCCTCCACGATCTCCGACATGGCCCGCAGGGCGGCCACCGGGTATTTCCCGCTGGCGGTCTCGCCGGAGAGCATGACGCAGCTGGTGCCGTCGAAGACCGCGTTGGCCACGTCGCTGACCTCGGCCCGGGTGGGGCGGGGGTTGCGGATCATGCTGTCCAGCATCTGCGTGGCGGTGATGACCGGCTTGCCCCGCTGGAGCCCCTCCCGGATCATGCGCTTTTGCAGGGCGGGCACCCGGGCCGCGGGGATCTCCACCCCCAGGTCGCCCCGGGCCACCATCAGGCCGTCGGAGACCTGCAAAATCTCTTCCAGATGGTCCACGCCCTCCTGGTTCTCGATTTTCGAGATGATGCGGATGTCCTCGCCCCCGAAGCGGCGCAGCAGCCCCCGGATCTCCTCCACGTCGGCGGCCCGGCGCACGAAGGAGGCGGCGATGAAGTCAAAGTCGTGTTCCACGGCGAAGCGGATGTCCTCCGCGTCCCGCTCCGTGACGGCGGGCAGGCGGATGTGGGCCCCGGGGATGTTGATGGACTTGTTGGCCGAGAGGCTGCCGCCGTTGACCACGGTGCAGCGCACTTCCGTCTCCGTGCATTCCTCCACCCGCAGCCCCACCAGCCCGTCGTCGATCAAAATCAGCTGGCCGGGGCAGACCTCCTCGGGCAGGGCGGGGTAGGTGACGGACACCGCCTCCGCTGTGCCGGGGATGTCCTCCGTGCAGAGGGTGAAGCGCGCCCCGGTCGGCAGCTCCACCCGCTTTTCGGTGAAAGAGCGGATGCGGATCTCCGGCCCCTTGGTGTCCAGAATGGCCGCCACCGGGACGCCCAGCTCGTCGCGCAGGTTGGTGAACATGGTATAGCGCTCCAGGTGCTCGGCGTGGTCGCCGTGGGAGAAGTTGAAGCGTGCGGCGTTCATGCCGCCCTCGATCAGCGCCCGCAGCACCGCCGGGTCGTCGGTGGTGGGGCCCAGGGTGCAGATGATTTTCGTTTTACGCATGGCAGTCTCCTTTGTATTTCCTCAGTCGCCCAGGGTCCCGACGGCGCGGCGGAAGCTGAATTCCCAAACCCGATCGCCCACGCCCAGGAGGAGGCCCAGGGCCCCTTCGCCGTTGTTGTACTGCCGCAGGCTCAGGATCTGCTCGCCCTCCAGCTGCTCCACGCGCACCAGATAGTCCCCCAGCCAGCCGGAGGAAAACCAGCCCTCGGGCAGGGCGGACCAGTCGTCCTCCTCATTGTATTTCTCCATCTTCAGGACCCAGCCGGAGTAGCCCGGCCAGACGCCGTCCACGCCGTTCCATTCCGCTTCCTCAAACCCGTAGTTCAGGAAGATCCGGCAGCCGTAGTCCGCCCGGTCGATCACCAGGGAGCGGTAGTCGCAGAAGTTCAGCATGGCGAGGGCGCAGCCGTCCTCGTCATAGTACAGCCATTCGTCATAGGCCCCGCCGCCCGCGTCCAGGAAGTTGGCCAGGTCCTCCTCGCTGGAGATCGCGGTGCCCCGGCCTTCTCCGTTCAGGTCGTGGCCCATGATCCAGCGCTGACAGGCCTCCGGGGCCTCCTCGTCCAGGTGGAGGGCCTTGTCCTCCCCGAACCAGTACGCGCCCCAAAGCCCGTTCCAGGCGGCGCTCAGGCGCATCACCGGATTCCAGGCCGGCAGCACGTTGACGGCCAGGGTCTCTCCGGCTGACAGCGTGTATGTCCCCAGGGGCGTATTCAGGGACGGGGCCCCCATGCCCGTGGCCAGGGCGCTCTCCGCGCCGTTCCCGGCCACAAAGCGGTCCAGGCTCAGCCGGACGCCGTCCCGGCTGGCCGTCAGCAGCGCCCAGCGCCAGGCCCCCGGCTCGTCACTGTCCAGCTGCGGCTGCTCCAGGACGTAGGCGGCCTCCGGCTGCTCGTCCAGATAGTCGATGGTGACCAGTTCCACCGCGTCCCGGGCCTCGTCCGGCGTCACGGAGATGTACTGCCAGCTGCCGTCGTCCAGCACCCGCACCCGGGCGCGGAACCAGCGCTCCCCGCGATAGTGCTGCCAGTCGCCGCGCAGATAGTTCAGCACCAGCTCGTCCCCCTCCCGCCAGCCGGAGGAGAACTGGATGTTTTCGGCGTTGGTGTCCCCGTGTTCCCGGCAGTAGAGGTCCAGTTCGTCCAGATAGGTCCAGCGGAGGGGATTCCGGGCCGCGCCGTAGGGCGTGCCGGTCTTTTCCAGCACAAAGGCGTGCAGCGCCTCGCCGGGGATGAGCTCCAGGTCCAGCTCACATTCGTGTCCCACTTCGCTGGTATAGGCCTCCAAAATCTCCTCGTCCGGCTCGATGGCGATGCCGCCGCCGTTGTAGAGCACCTCGTACCAATCGATCTCCTCCGGGCGGGAGTAGCTGGAGAGGAAGAAGCCGTACTCCATCCGATTCCAAGTTTCGTTGATTTCGGCGATCTCCGCCTCCGTCAGGGGGCGGGGCGCGGCGGCCAGGGCCGCTTCATCCGAGCGGCGGAAGATCTGCATCCCCCCGGCCCGGACGCCGTCCGGGTAACTGACGGTGTAGGACAACTCCAGCTGCGTCTCGTCCACCGCCACCACCAGAAAGTCCATGGCCCCCATATCCGGGTCGGTCTCCAGTGTGATCCCCTCCGGCGTGAAGCTGACCGGAAGGCCGCTGTGGACCTCCGGGTCAAAGTAGGGGCTGGCGCAGATGTAGTCGGCGGTGCCGTCGGCGTGGAAGCGCAGGAACACCCGCTCGACGCCCTCGGCGGCCAGGGTCTCCGCCCCGTCGATCTCGCTGGACCAGAGTTCCCAGACGCCCAGCAGCGCTTCCAGTCCCTCCGCCTCCGGCGGGTCGTCCGGGTCCTTGTCCGGCGCTCCGGTCGGCGCCTCCGTCACTGGCGCGGGCTGCGCCGTCTCCGGCGGCTCGGTCTGCACCGGCGCGACGCCCCCCACGCAGCCGGACAGCAGGGCCAGCAGCAGCGCGGCGCCCAGCAGGGCGCTGAGGGCGGTTTTGAATTGGCGTTTCATAGTATGCCACCTCCATGTCAGATGTATGCGTCTGTTGATTTCAGCCTTGCGCCCGGTCCTGGGCGATGATCCGTTTCATGGCCTCCACCGCCACCCGGACGGCGGCGCTGGTGTCCTCCGTCATGGGCTGGCCCAGTCCGGCGAGTTCCCGCTCCTGGTTCCAGATGACGTGGAAGCAGCTCCCGCAGCGCACGCGCAGGGCGCTGGCCACCACGAAGAGGGCGGCGGACTCCATCTCCGAGGCCTTGACCCCCAGGCGCTTCCAGGCCTCCCATTTGGCCTCCAGCTCCCGCTGCACCGGCATCCGGCCGGGGCTGTGCTGGCCGTAGAAGCTGTCCTTGCACTGGACCACCCCCACATGGACGGTCTTGCCCAGGGCCCGGGCGGCCTCCCGCAGGGCCAGGGTCAGGTCCAGGTCCGCCACGGCGGGGAACTCCAGCGGCGCGTACTCCCGGCTGGTGTGCTCAAAGCGCACCGCGCCGGATGCCACCACGATGTCACCGGCGCAGACCTCCAGGTCGATGCCGCCGCAGGTGCCGCAGCGGAGGAAGGTGTCCGCCCCGATGGCGCACAGCTCCTCCATGGCGATGGCCGCCGAGGGCCCGCCGATGCCGGTGGAGCAGACGCTGACCGGCTCCCCCAGCAAGGTGCCGGTATAGATGTTGTACTCCCGGTTGTACGCCACCTGCCGGGCCTTGTCCAGCAGCGCCGCAATCTGCGGCACCCGGCCCGGGTCCCCGGGCAGAATGACGTAGCGCCCCACGTCCCCCCGGACGCAGCGGATGTGAAATTGCCGTTCCATGTCCTGCATCGTGTTACCTCCCGCTTTGTGCGTTTTTCACCAGTCGGAATCCCAGTCGGTGTCCCAGCTGTCCCAGTCGTCCCCGTCGTCCCAGTCCCAGTCGTCGTCGTCCCAGTCCCGGTCCCAATCGTCATCATCGGAGTCATCGTAGCTGCTGTAGGGAACGTACCATTCGCTGTCCTCAAAGTCGCCGTATGGCGCGCCGTCGGGGTAGCTGTAATGGCTGTAATAGCTGTCGGCGTCGTCCAGAAAGCCCTCGTCCAGCACGGCGGGCAGCCAGAGGGCCTCCAGCGCGTCCCAGTAGTACCAGTCCTCCGCGTCGTAATAGTATTCGGTGTCCCGGTAGCTGTAGTAGCCCCGGAGGGGGCCGTCCCCCCGCAGGGCGCGGTAGAGCAGGAAGACCGCCGCCGCGACGCCCAGGATGAACAGGAGCGTAGCCCAGGGGAAGCCCCCGCGCCGGG
>JAFYIF010000131.1 GCA_017538775.1 Oscillospiraceae bacterium
GGCTCCGGCGTGGGCGTCGGGGTCGGCTCGGGGGTGGGTTCCGGGGTCTCCTCCGGGGTCGGCTCCGGGCTTTCCTCCGGCTGCTCCGTCTCCTGGACCTCCTCGGTCGGGGTCGGCGTCGGCTCCTCGGTGGGGGCTTCGCTCTCCGGGACCTCGCTGGGGGTGCTGAGGGGATCGGGCTCCGGCTTCGGCTCATAGATCATGCCGCTGGGCTGCTCGGTCTCCATGGAAAAGCTCCTGTCGTCTCCTCCGCAGCCTTTCAGCAGCAAAATCAGCGCCACGGCGATGACGGCCACCAGCAGCACGGGCACCAGGATCCGCAGCAGCCGGTTGGGCTTCCCGTCGCCGCTGCGGAAGGCGCCGGCGTCCATGTTCTCGTCCACCTGGCCCTTTTCCCGCAGGGGCTTTTTTTCGTGGCGGGGTTTTTCCGCCGCGGTCTCTTCAAAGCCTTTGTCCACGCTGTAGTTGGGCGCGTTGGCGGGCCGCACCGGGACGACCGGGGGCAGGACCGTGGCGGCCAGGCTCGCGCTCTCCGGCAGGTTCAGCAGCGCGGCTTTGAGCTGGCCCGGCGTGGCGTAGCGGGCTTCCTCCCGGAAGGCCAGCGCTTTCAGCGTCACGTCCCCCAGGGCGCGGCCTCCGCCGCTGGGATAGGGCAGGGCCTTGCCCTTCATCCGGTTCTGCAGGGCCTCGGCCCGTTCCTCCGGCGTGTGTTCCCCCTGCCGGGAGAACCAGGGCATGACGCCGCCGTTCAGGGCGGTGTAGAGCATCAGACCGATGGCGTAAACGTCCGCCGTGGGGGAGTTTTTCCCGCTCCAGAACTGTTCCGGGGAGACGAACTCCATCTCGTCCGGACTCATCTGGGTGATGCCCCTGGTGCCCGGCGCGCCCAGGGCCACCTGGCCGTTGACCGCCGTGACGTTGCCCGGCCAGACCCCGCCGTGGAAGCCGTCGGCCCCGACGGAGCGCTCCACCGCGTCGCAGAGGCCCAGCGCCAGCGCGACCGCCTCCTTGGGCGTCATGCCGTAGAGGCCGCCTGCCAGGGTGTTGTCCGGGTCAAATTGCAAGCTTTGCATATCGGTTCCTCTTTTCTGTCTTCCAGGAGCAGCGCCGCGTCCCTCCCCGGACGCCGCCGCCTTCGGCTGCGCGCTCCGCCAGGCAATCATTGTATCACAGCCTTGCGCGCACCGTCAACACGCGATTCCAAAACCGGCCTTGTAATTTTTCGCCGCATGGATTATCATCCTGGTATGCGACAATTCCTTTTTTAATCTGCAATTGCATGGTTTTTGCAACATGGAACGGATGTGAACGGACGATGGACGAAATTTTCATTCTCGGCGGCGGGGCCTCCGGCATGGCGGCGGCCCTGGGCGCCGCCGGACGCGGGCGCGTCACGCTGCTGGAGCGGCAGGCCCGGCTGGGGCGCAAACTCCTTGCCACCGGCAACGGGCGCTGCAACCTGAGCAACACCGCCGCCGGGCCGGAACACTACCACGGGCTAGACCCGGACTTCGTCCGCCCGGCGCTGGCGGCCTGGCCCCCGGCGGCGGTGCTGGACTTCTTTCACGCCCTGGGGCTGCGCACGGCGGAGGAATACGGAGGCCGGGTCTATCCCCGCAGCGACCACGCCGCCAGCGTGCTGGACGTGCTGCGCCTGGCCCTGGAGCTGCGGGGTGTCACGGTGCATGTCGGCTGCCCGGTCCGCGCTCTGCGCCGGGGCGGGGACGGCTTTCTCATCGACTGTGAGACGGAGCGCTTTTCCGCAGACAAGGTCATCGTGGCCTGCGGCGGCTGCGCCGGGGGGAAGCTGGGGGGCGTGGGCGACGGCTACGCCCTGCTGGAGGGCCTGGGCCACCGGCGCACGAAGCTGTATCCGGCGCTGGTCCCCCTGCGCTGCGCCTCCGACTACCCGAAGGCCCTGAAGGGCGTCCGCGTAACGGCCCGGGCCAGCGTCCTCCGGGGGGCGCACGTCCTGGCCTCGGAGACCGGGGACGTGCTGTTCACCGACACCGGGCTGTCCGGCACCGCTATTTTCTCCCTGTCCCGTGCCGTCTCCGCCGGGGGGCCGGGGCTTTGCGTCAGCCTGGACCTGTTCCCGGAGGAGACGGAGGGAGCGCTTCTGGCCGATCTCCGGCAGCGGCGGAGCGTCTTTGCCGCCCGCCCGGCCAACGAGCTGCTGGTGGGGGCGGTGCAAAACCGGCTGGGGCTGATGCTGTGCCGCGCCGCGGGCATCTCCGGCGGCCTGGCCGCCGCCGCGCTGGACGATGGGCTTTTGACAGTCCTGGCCCGGCGGCTCAAGGACTTCCGCTTCCCGGTCAGCGGCGTCGGCGGCTTCGACGCGGCCCAGGTGACCGCCGGGGGCATCGCCACGGCGGATTTCGACCCGGAGACCCTGCAAAGCCGCCTGGTGCCCGGGCTTTACGCCTGCGGGGAAGTGCTGGACATCGACGGGGACTGCGGGGGCTTCAATCTGCAATGGGCCTGGGCCAGCGGGCTGCTGGCGGGAGAACTGCGATGATTTTGATTCCTTCTGTCCGTCTGGCTCCGGGGGAGCCGGAGTCCCGGCTGCGCCCCCTGGCCGCCCGCGCCCTGGGGCTTCCGGCGGATCAGCTGGGGGAGGTGCGCATCCTGCGCAAGTCCCTGGATGCCCGGCGCAAGCGGGACATCCACTGGCAGTATGCCCTGGCCTGCGCCTGCGCCCAGGAGGAAGCCCTGCTGGCCCGGGGTTTTTCCCGCTGGACGCCGCCGCGCTACGCGATCCCCCAAGCCCGGAGCGCCGCGCGCCCGGTGGTGGTGGGCTTCGGCCCGGCGGGGATCTTCGCCGCGCTGCTGCTGGCCGAGGCGGGACTGCGCCCGCTGGTGCTGGAGCGGGGCGCGCCGGTGGATGCGCGCAGCGAGGCCGTGGCGCGCTTCTGGGCGGGCGGTTCCCTCTCCCCGGAGGCCAACGTGCAGTTCGGGGAGGGCGGCGCGGGGGCCTTTTCCGACGGGAAGCTGAGCACCGGCACCCACGACGGGCGCATCCCCTTCGTCCTGGGGCAGCTTCGACGCTTCGGCGCGCCGGAACAGATCACCTATGACGCCAAGCCCCATGTGGGCACCGACGTGCTGCGCCGGGTGGTTCGAAACATCCGGGAACACATCCTGTCTTTGGGGGGAGAAGTGCTGTTCCGCAGCCGCTTCACCGGCTTTGAGACGGACGACGCCGGGCGCGTCTGCGCGGTCCGGGCGGAGACGCCGGAAGGGACGGTTTCGCTGCCCTGCCGGGACCTGCTGCTGGCCCCCGGCCACTCGGCCCGGGACACCTTCGAGCTGCTCCGGGACCGGGGTCTGCCCATGGAGCGCAAGCCCTTTGCCATGGGCGTCCGCATCGAACACCGCCAGGCCCGCATCAGCGCCGCCCAGTACGGCCCATTTGCCCGGACGCTGCCCCCGGCGGACTACAAGCTCAGCGTCCGGCTCCCGGACGGGCGGGGGGTCTTCAGCTTCTGCATGTGCCCCGGGGGCTATGTGGTGGCCGCCGCCAGCGAGTCCGGCGGGGTGGTCACCAACGGCATGAGCTATTCCGGCCGGGCCGGGGAAAACGCCAATGCCGCGCTGCTGGTCTCCGTCCGCCCGGAGGACTTTCCGGAATCCGGGGGCGTCCTGGCCGGGATGGCGTGGCAGCGGGCAATCGAGCGGCAGTGCTTCCGCTGCGGCGGGGGGAATTATTTCGCCCCGGCGCAGACCGTGGGGAGCTTTCTGGGCACGGCCAGCTGCCCGGACGGGGGCGCGGTGCTGCCCAGCTATCGGCCCGGCGTGCGCTGGGTGGAATTGCGGGAAGCGCTGCCGCCGCTGCTGACGGACGCGCTGGCCGCCGCCCTGCCCCTGCTGGGACAGAAGCTCCGGGGCTTCGACGCGCCCGACGCGGTCCTCACCGCGCCGGAGACCCGCTCCTCCTCCCCGGTGCGCATCCTGCGGGACGAGACCCTCCAGTCCCCCGCCGTCCCCGGCCTCTACCCCTGCGGGGAGGGGGCCGGTTACGCCGGGGGCATCACCTCCGCCGCCGTGGACGGGCTGCGCTGCGCGGAGAAGATTCTGGAGCAGTACCGAGTATGAGCACTTTTCTTCTCCCATCTCCATGGGAGAGGATTTTTATCCC
>JAFYIF010000132.1 GCA_017538775.1 Oscillospiraceae bacterium
GGCCACGGGGGGAGCGAGCTACCCCGGCACCGGCTCCACCGGCGACGGCTACCGCATGGCCGCGGAGCTGGGCCACAGCCTCAGCCCCCTGCGCCCCAGCCTGGTCCCATTGGAAAGTGACGACCCAGACTGTGCCCGGCTTCAGGGCTTTTCCCTGAAAAACGTCCGGCTCACGGCCTTTGATGCCCGGGAGCGTGCGGTGTACACGGAGCTGGGGGAGATGCTCTTCACCCACTTCGGCGTCAGCGGCCCGCTGGTGCTCTCCGCCAGCAGCCGTCTGCGGGACTGGTCCGGCGGCCCCTGCCGCCTGTCCGTGGACCTCAAACCCGGTCTGGACCCGGAGCAGCTGGATCAGCGCATTCTGCGGGACTTTGAAAAATTCCGCAACCGGGACTTCCGCAACGCCCTGGACGAACTGGCCGGGCGCAGCATGATCCCGGTGCTGATCCGCCGCAGCGGCATCCCGGAGGAGACGAAGGTCCACTCCGTCACCCGGGCCCAGCGGCAGAGCCTGGTCCGGCTGTTCAAGGACTTCTCCATCTCCGTCACCGGCCCGCGCCCCATCGCGGAGGCCATCGTCACCGCCGGGGGCGTCCGGGTGGGGGAGATCGACCCCAGGACCATGGAGAGCAAGCTGGTGCGCGGCCTTTACTTCGCCGGGGAGATTTTGGACACGGACGCCTTCACCGGCGGCTACAATCTCCAGATCGCCTGGTCCACCGGACACCTGGCGGGGGAGCAGCTGTGAGAAACACCGATTCGGAGGACGATATGGAACAGATGAAACACATGGCGGTGGCGCTGGACGGCCCCTCCGCCGCCGGGAAAAGCACCCTGGCCCGGGCCGCGGCGCAGCGCTTCGGCTTCCTCTATGTGGACACCGGAGCCATCTACCGCAGCGTGGGCCTGGCCGCCCACCGGGCCGGAATCGACCCGAAGGACCCGGCGGCGGTGACGGAGCTGCTGCCGACCTTGCAGATCGACATGGCCTACGACGCAGACGGCGTCCAGCGGATGCTGCTGGCGGGGGAGGACGTGTCGGAGGCCATACGCAGACCGGAGATCTCCCGCTATGCCTCCGATGTCTCGGCCCACCCGGAGGTGCGCGCTTTTCTGATGGAGATGCAGCGGGACCTGGCCCGCCGCCGCAGCGTGGTCATGGACGGGCGCGACATCGGCACCGTGGTGCTGCCCGACGCGGAGCTGAAGGTCTTCCTGACCGCCTCCGCCGCCGCCCGGGCCAGGCGGCGCTGGCTGGAGCTGCGGGAGAAGGGCGTGGAGACCGATCTGGAAGAGGTGCAGCGGGACATCGAGTACCGGGACCGGCAGGACTCCCGGCGCGCCGCCGCGCCGCTGCGCCCGGCGGAGGACGCGGTGTTCCTGGACACCAGTGAACTGAGCCTCTCCGAGAGCGTGGAGGCCCTCTGCACCCTGATCCGGGAGGCGATGGAGGCGTGAAGACCGTTCTGACCTCCTCCGCCGGAGGCTTCTGCGGCGGCGTGGCCCGGGCCGTGGCCATGGCGGAAGCGGCGCTTGCGCAGCGGGGCCGGGTCTACTGCCTGGGCAAGCTGCTGCACAACGAGGCCGAGATCGCCCGGCTGGAGGCCTTGGGCATGGTCACGGTGGAGTCCGTGGACGAGATCCCCGACGGCGCGCCGGTGCTGCTGCGCGCCCACGGGGAGGGCCCGGCGGTCTACGAGGCGCTGCACGCCAAGGGCGCGGAGATCTTCGACGCCACCTGCGGCCGCGTGGCGATGATCCACCGGCTGGCCCGGGAGGCGGGGGAACAGGGCCGGCGGCTCATCGTCTTCGGCGACCCGGAGCACCCGGAGGTGCGGGGCGTCTGCGGCTGGGCCAGGGACCCGGTGACGGTGCGGAACACGGAAGAGCTGGAGCAACTGCTCCAAAACGACCCGGAACTGGCCGCTTCCCCCCTCCGGCTCCTGTTCCAAAGCACGGAGACCGAGGCCAATTTAAAAAAATCGAAGGAAATCGCAAAAAAATGGTGTACAAACTGCGATTCGTTTGATACAATCTGTAGTGCTACGCAAATCAGGCAGAGAGAAGCGTTGGAACTTGCCTCCCGTTGCGACGCCATGGTCGTCATCGGCGGAAAAAACAGTGCCAACAGCCGCCATCTGGCGGATTTGTGTGCGCAGCGCTGTGACCATGTGCTGTTCCTGGCCAGTGCGGAAGAGCTGGACACGGCTGCGCTGGAGGCATTTGATACCATAGGTATCACCGCTGGGGCGAGCGTCCCTGCGCGGATTTTGAAGGAGGTAACACGAAAGATGGACGAAATCAGAGACACGATCGAAACCACGGAAGCCACCACTGCTGAGGCTGCTCCCGCTCCGGCTCCCGCCGAAGCAGCAGTCGAGAAGATCGAAGCGCCCCAGGCTGAGGCTCCGGCCGCAGAGGAAAAGGCGGAAGCGCCCGCTGCGGAGGGTGAAAAGAGCTTCGCCGAGCTGTTGGAGGATTCCATTAAAACCATATACAACGGTGAGGTCGTAAAGGGCGTGGTCGCGGCGATCACCCCCACCGAAGTGACGGTGGATCTGGGCACCAAGCACTCCGGCTACATCCCGGTGGAGGAGTTCCTGGACGACAACGGCAGCAGCGTGGAGGACCTGATCCACATCGGCGACACCGTGGAGGCCAGCGTGGTCCGCGTCAACGACGTGGAGGGCACCGTGATGCTGTCCAAGCGCCGCCTGGACGCGGTCAAGAACTGGGAAGACGTGGAAGCGGCCTGCGAGAACGACACCATCGTGGAAGGCATCGTGACCGAGGAGAACAAGGGCGGCATCGTCGTGAAGGTCAAGGGCCTGCGCGTCTTCGTGCCCGCCTCCCAGTCCGGTCTGCCCCGGGACGCGGAGATGAGCCAGCTGCTGCGCCAGAAGGTCCAGCTGTACATCACCGAGGTCAACAAGCCCCGCCGCCGCATCGTCGGCTCCATCCGCAAGGTGGCCGCCCGCGCCCGGCATGAGGCCATCGCCCGCATCTGGGACGAGATCGAGGTGGGCAAGCGCTATCACGGCACCGTGAAGAGCCTGACCAGCTACGGCGCCTTCGTGGACATCGGCGGCGTGGACGGCATGGTCCATGTCTCCGAGCTGAGCTGGAAGCGCATCAACAAGCCCGCGGACGTGGTCTCCGTCGGCGACGAGCTGGATGTCTACGTCATCAACTTCGACCGGGAGAAGCGCAAGATCTCCCTGGGCTACAAGGACCCCAATGAGAACCCCTGGGAGCGTTTCATGAGCCAGTATCAGGTGGGCGACGTGGCCTCCGTCCGCATCGTCAAGCTGATGACCTTCGGCGCCTTCGCCGAGATCGTCCCGGGCGTGGACGGCCTGATTCACATCTCCCAGATCGCCAACCGCCGCATCGGCAAGCCCGATGAGGTGCTGACCGTGGGCGACATCGTCGATGTGAAGATCACCGCCATCGACGAGGACAAGCACAAGGTCTCCCTGAGCATCCGCGCCCTGAGCGAGCCGGCCCCGGCCCCCGAGCGCCGCAGCCGCCCCGAGCGGGAGGAGAAGCCCAGAGCCCGCGCCGACGCCCTGGTCTATGAGATCAGCGAGACCGGCAAGAGCAGCGGCTTCATCCCCGAGATCACCGACTACGACGAGGAATAAGTTCCGACAAAAACGCCCCGCCCCC
>JAFYIF010000133.1 GCA_017538775.1 Oscillospiraceae bacterium
GCCCAGCCGCAGACGGTGATCTGCTGCCCGTCAAAGGCGGCGGCGTCAGAGTAGATCCCGGAGATTTTCTGATGCTTCATATTGGCACCTGTCCTTTCTTCGCGCACGGAACCATGCGCTCATATTTCCGGCGGATGCAAACCGCCGTGAGAACTTATTATAAGCGCGTCGGGGGGAGATTGCAAGGGAGTGTTGCGAAAAGAAGGAGAATTGCAGCCGCCGTCCGGGAGTTTCGAAATCATCACTTGCGCGGATCGATTTCCGAACAAATTTCGGTTTTTGTGTGAGCATTTCGGTTTTTGTTCGGTCTTTGTTCGGTTTTGGAAAGAGAAAGCGAACAGAAACCGAAATTTGTTTGCTGATTGCGATTGATTTTGTTCCTTTTTTATGATACTGTTTCTTTTACCAGGAGGTGGTCTGGATGCTGCAAAGTGAATTGACGGCTCTGGCGGACAGAATCCGGACGCGCCAGGCTGAAATGCAGACGGTGGAAGTCAAGGCGGCGCACCGGGGCTGCCCGGAACGGCTGCGCGACACGCTGTCCAGCTTTTCCAACCAGGATTCGGGCGGCGTCATTGTGTTCGGTCTGGATGAACGAAGGAATTTTGAACCCGTCGGCATCTATCACGCGCAGGAGCTTCAAAAGCACGTGACCGAGCAATGCAATCAAATGGTGCCCCCGGTCCGCGCGGTGTTCACGCTGGCGGAATACGACGGCGTGCTGATCTGTTCCGCCGAGATCCCGGCGATCGACCTTTCCGAGCGCCCCTGTTACTACTCCGGCGCGGGAAGGGTCCAGGGTTCCTACGTCCGCGTCGGAGAGGCCGATCTGCATATGACAGATTATGAGATCTATTGCTATGAGGCCTTCCGCCGGCATCTGCACGACGACGAGCGGCCTGTGGAGCGTGCCACGCTCGCTGCGCTCGATCCAGACCTGACCGAACTCTACATTCGGAACCGGCAGAAAGACCGGCCCGGCTTCGGCAGGCTCGATCCGGCGCAAACCTATGATATGCTGAGCATCCTGCGGGACGGGCGTCCGACGGTGGCTGCCCTGATGAATCTGGGCGTCTATCCCCAGGGCTTTTTCCCCCAATGGGGCATCACCGCCATTGTGGTACCGGGCAAAGAGATCGGAGCGCTTGCGGAGGACCACGCCAGGTTTCTGGACAACAAACGGATCGAGGGTACGATCTCTTCCATGGCGGAGGAGGCGCAGCAATTCTGCCTTCGGAACATGAAGACGCGGACCATCATCGACCCCGCCACGGGAAAGCGGACGGACCGACTGGAGTATCCTCCCGACGCCGTGCGGGAAGCGATCCTGAACGCGCTGATCCACCGGGATTACAGCTTTTACACAGAGGGCACTCCGGTACAGATCGATTTCTTTTCCGACCGTCTGGAGATCCACAGCCCCGGCAGCCTGTACGGACGCATGACGGTGGAACAGCTCGGCTACGCCAGGATGGACCTGCGCAATCCGGCGCTGGCCGTGATGGCGGAGGCGATCACCGGCTCCGAAAACCGCTATTCGGGAATCCCGACCATGCGCCGCGAGCTGGCAGCCTACGGCCTCCCGGCACCTGTATTTGAAAACCGACGGAATGAATTTGTGGTGACCTTCTACAACACGCCCATACAGACCGCCTGGGCCGCGGAGCCTCCGGCAGAAGGAACCGGACAAAACCCGACCCTGACAGATTTTTGCCGTACCCCGCGAACCAGACAGGAGATCGCCGACTTTTTGGGAGTCAAAACGATCCACTATGCGATGCGGCGTTACGTCCAGCCCCTGCTGGACAGCGGAAAGCTGGCGATGACGGTGCCGGAAAAGCCGGGCAGCAGAAATCAGAGATTCTACAAGGCGGAATGACGCCAAAGAGAAAAAAGAGGAGGGCGGAACCATGACGGAGCTGGATATCATGCATCACGCAAAGGACTATCTGGACAAGCTGGCGCGGGGGATCGACCCGCTCACGGATCTGGAAGTGTCGGAGCTGGATGTCGTCCGAAAGGCGCGGATCTCCCGCTGCCTGACCTATGTTTCGGACGTGCTGCGCCGGGTGATCGAGAACGGCGGAATTCAGGTCCGGCCGGTCAAAAACAGCGAGAAAGCGCCCTTCGCGCTGCCGTTGGCGGCAAGGGCGCGCTATCCCTTTGGGGATTGGCCCGCGACGGTCAGTGTGATCGCCCAGCGGCTCAACGAGCTGACCGACCAAAACACGATGCAGAGGCTGAAGACCACCAGCATCACCTGGTTTCTGCTGCAGGCCGGACTGCTGTTTGAGGAGATCGGCCCCAGTGGGAACAAAAACAAGCGCCCCACCGAGGCGGGCCGGAAGCTCGGGATCTCCACCGCGGAGCGGACCGGACAGAACGGCACATACACCGCGGTGGTATACGATCAGAAGGCGCAGCGGTTCATCCTGGACAATCTTGACGCGATCATCGCCCGCAACGCCGAGCCTTTGCACGAAAACCAGGGAAAGCCCTGGACACCGGAGGAGGACGCTTATCTGCGTCAGGCGGTTCAGGCAGGCGTCGGGGTGAAGGAGATGTCTGACACCCTCAAGCGCAGCCGCGCAGGCGTGCGGGCAAGGCTGGAAAAGCTGGGACTGGATGCGAAAGGCTTTCCTGTGTAAGGCACGGCAGGGCGGTCGTATATCCCGGCACGGCGCGAAAAACCCGGCGGCTTCTTGCGTAAGAAGCCGCCGGAAAGCGTTTTGAGTGTGTCGGGAGGCCCGTTCAGACCAGCCCTTCCGCCCGCATCAGTTCCAGCATCGCCGCCTTGTGCCCTTCCTCCATCGGGGTCAGGGGCATCCGCAGGAAGTTCTCACAGAATCCCATCTCGTGCATGGCGGCCTTGACCGGGATGGGGTTGACCTCGCTGAACAGGGCGTGGACCAGGGGGATGTAGTGCAGCTGCATGGCGGCGGCCTCGGCGGTTTTGCCCTCGAAATAGAGGTGGCACATCCGGCTGGTCTCCGCCGGGAGGAGGTTGCTCAGGACGGAGATCACGCCCTTGCCGCCCAGGGAGAGGATGGGCACGATCTGGTCGTCGTTGCCGGAGTAGAGGTCCAGCCGGTCCCCCACCAGGGCGGCGGTGGTGACGATCTTGCCGATGTCGCTGTTGGCCTCCTTGATGCCGGCGATGTTGCCGTGGTCGGCCAGCTTCTCATAGGTGGCCGGTTCGATGTTCACGCCGGTGCGGCTGGGGACGTTGTAGAGGATCAGGGGCTTCGTCACCGCGTCGGCCAGGGTGGAATACATTTTCACCAAACCGTTCTGGGTGGCCTTGATGTAGTAGGGCGTCACCACCAGCAGGGCGTCGGCCCCCACCTCGCAGGCGTAGCGGCTCATGCTGAGGGAGACGGTCATCTCGTTGCTGCCGGTGCCCGCGACCATGGGCACGCGCCCGGCGATGCGCTCGGCGCTGTAGCGCAGCACCTCCTTGTGCTCCGCGATGCTCAGGGTCTTGCCCTCGCCGGTGGTCCCAGCGATGACCAGCGCGTCGATGCCCTGCGCGATCTGCCAGTCGATGAGGCGGCCCAGCGCATCATAGTCCACGCCCGCGGGGGTGGTGGGGGTGATCAGGGCCGTGGCCGCGCCCTTGAAAACAGTCGTATGTGACATGCTGTGTTCCTCCTATGATCTGTCTGATGTATTTGCGCTGCCCGAAGGGGGCAGGGGAAGGGCGGGGAATCCTATGGGAAAGTGTAGCACAGGTTTGGAGGAAATACAAGAATGAGTCAAAAGGGACGGTTCTTTTTGACTCA
>JAFYIF010000134.1 GCA_017538775.1 Oscillospiraceae bacterium
AGGCCACCACGCTCCAGCGGCGCAGCTCGCAGCGCTGCGGCAGCAGAATGTCCGCCCGGCGAAAGATGTTGCCCATACGCCGTGCCCCCTCTCGTCTCAGTTGCATAGATGGGGACAGTATAGCAAAAAGCGGAGCAAATAGCAAGGCGCGATCACCATAGAAATTCCGCCGCCGGGTTTCTCGGGCTTTGGAAAAATTGACGCTTCCATTTTGCCGCAAACTGGGGTATCATGGAAGACCCGTGAATCGACTGAGCAGGAGGCGCAAAAGATGTACGAGCTGCCCGCACCCGTGACCCTGGCCCTGGACCGGCTCCAGGAGGCCGGATACGAGGCCTGTCTGGTGGGCGGCTGCGTCCGCGACCTGCTGCGGGGGCAGCGCCCCCAGGACTACGACCTCACCACCTCCGCCCGGCCGGAGCAGACCGAGGCGGTCTTCGCCGGAGCGCAGCTGGTGGAGACCGGGCTGCGCCACGGCACCGTCACGGTGCTGCTGGACGGCATGGCATTGGAGATCACCACCTTCCGGGTGGACGGGAGCTATTCCGACGCCCGCCGCCCGGACGCGGTGCGCTTCACCCCCTCCCTGTGCGAGGACCTGGCCCGGCGGGATTTCACCGTCAACGCCATGGCCTGGGCGCCCCGGACCGGGCTGCTTGACCCCTTCGGCGGACGGGCGGACCTGGAAGCCGGGGTCTTGCGCTGCGTCGGGGACCCGGCGCGGCGCTTCACCGAGGACGCGCTGCGCATCCTCCGGGCCTTGCGCTTTTCCGCCACGCTGGACTTTTCCATCGAGGCGGAGACGGGCCGGGCCCTGCGGAAGCTGGCCCCCCGGTTGGAGCTGGTCAGCGCGGAGCGGGTGTATTCTGAGTTATGTAAACTCCTCTGCGGCGTCGGGGCCGGGCGGGTGGTGCTGGACTGGACGGAGGTGCTGGGCCAGGTGCTGCCGGAGCTGCTGCCCATGCGGGGCTTCGACCAGCGCAACCGCCACCACTGCTACGACGTGCTGACCCACACGGCGCGGGTGCTGGACGCTGTGCCCCCGGTGCCGGAGCTGCGCTGGGCGGCGCTGCTGCACGACCTGGGCAAGCCTGGGGCCTTCACGCTGGACGAAAAGGGCGAGGGGCACTTCAAGGGCCACCCGGCCCTGAGCGCCGCGATGACCGAGGAGATCCTGCGCCGCCTCCGGGCCAGCCGGGCCGTCCGGGAGACCGTCACGGAGCTGGTGCTGCTCCACGACCGGCAGATCGAGCCGACGAAAGCGGCGGTGCGCCGGGTGCTGAGCCGCCATGGGGCGGAGTTTTTCACCCGGCTGATGCAGCTGAAACGGGCGGACAATCTGGCCCAGGCCCCGGCCTACCGGGACCGGCAACAGCTCTATGACCGCATCGAGGCCCTGGCCCGGGACATCCTCTCGGAGAAGCCCTGCCTGAACCTGCGGGAGCTGGCGGTGGACGGGCACGATCTGAAGGCCCTGGGCATCCCCCCGGGACCGGCCATGGGGGACATCCTCCGGCGGCTGCTGGAGGCCGTGCTGGACGGAGCGCTGCCCAACGAGCGGGCGGCGCTGCTGGAGGCCGTGAAAAAAGAACACAACACCGCCGCCCCCGGCTGAACGGGCGGCGCCGGGGAAAGAATCGTTGGAGGTATCCATGTCATACGAAGCCATCGGACCGGAGGACTACGCCGAGCCGAACTGTCTGCTCTGCGGGGAGCCCTTCGGGGAGCCGGAGCGCTTCCGGCCCGTGCCCATGGACCGGGTGTGCCAGCGCCTGGACGAGCTGGAGGGGCGGCGGGACTACGCCGGGGCGGAGCGGCAGCTGCGCTACTGGCTGGAGGAGGCCCGGCAGGGCCGGGATCGGCGGGGGGAGTTCTCCCTGCAAAATGAGCGGATGGGCTTTTACCGGAAGCAGGGCCGCCGGGCGGAGGCCTTCCGCTGCGCAAACGAGGCCCTGGCCCTCATCCCGGAACTGGGCATCGGGGACAGCGTGGCCGCCGGGACTTGTTATGTCAACTGCGCCACGGTCTGTGACGCCTTCGGAGAGCCGGAGCGGGCGCTGCCCTACTTTGCACAGGCCCGGGACATCTATGAAAAGCGCCTGTCCCCCACGGACCCATTGCTGGGGGGCCTGTACAACAATATGGCCCAGGCCCTGGCGCAGCTGGGGCGCTATGAAGAAGCGATGGGCCTGTTTTCTCAGGCGTTAACAATCATGGCAACCAAGCCGGGCGGGGAGCCGGAACAGGCCGTCACCTGGCTGAACATGGCCGACACGGTCTGCGCCCGGGACGGCGCGGAGGCGGGCGAGGCGGAGATCCAGAACTGTCTGGAACGGGCCGCCGCGCTGCTGGACGCGCCCGGACCGGCCCGGGACGGCTATTACGCCTTTGTCTGCGAGAAGTGCGCGCCGGGCTTTGACTATTACGGCTGGTTTGCCTATGCCTCGGAGCTGAAAGCGCGTGCGGAGGCCATCTATGCAGGGGCTTGAGCTCGCAAGGCGCTTTTTTGAAGACTGCGGGCGGCCCATGCTGGAGGCCCAATTCCCCGCCCTGCTGCCGCAGCTGGCGGCGGGGCTGCTGGGGGCCGGGTCGGAGTGCTTCGGCTATGACGACGCGGTGAGCCGGGACCACGACTTTGAGCCGGGCTTCTGCCTGTTCCTGCCGGGGGAGGAGGTCCTCGACCGGCGGACGGCCTTTGCGCTGGAGCGGGCTTACGCGAAGCTGCCGAAGGAGTATCTCGGCCTGCGCCGGGGCGGACTGGCTCCGGTGGGCGGGCCGCGGCACGGGGTCTTCCGCACGGCGGAGTTTTTCGCGGAGCGTGTCGGCGCGCCGGACGGCGTGCTGGATCTGGAGGGCTGGCTGCGGGCCCCGGAGCAGGGGCTGGCGGAGGCCGTCAACGGGGCGGTCTTTTTTGACGGCCCGGGGGAGCTGACGGCCATCCGGGCGCGGCTTGCGTATTACCCGGAGGACCTGCGCCGGAAAAAGCTGGCCGGGGAGCTGCTGCTGATGGGCCAGAGCGGGCAGTACAACTACCGCCGCTGCTTATCCCACGGGGAGACCGGGGCGGCGCAGCTGGCGGTGGGCGAATTCGCCCGGAGCGCCATGCACGCCATCTTTCTGCTGAACCGACGCTATCAGCCCTTTTACAAGTGGAGCTTCCGCGCCATGCGGGACTTGCCCCTGCTGTCCGCCGAGGCCGACAGCCTGGAATATTTGCTCTCCACCGACAACCGCCCGGAGAACGCCGAGGAAAAGGTCTACGCCATGGAGGACCTGGCCGCCCGGCTCATCGGACTGTTGCAGGCGCAGGGCCTGAGCCGCGCCGTCTGCGGGGATCTGGAAAAACACGCCTACTCGGTCAACGACGGCATCGCCGACCCGAGGCTGCGGACCATGCACGTCCTCAGCGCGGTATGACAGGAAAATGGGAGAATGAGATGGACATTCACGGTCTGCAAAAACTGACCCTGCTGGACTACCCCGGCCATGTGGCCTGTGCGCTGTTTCTGGGCGGCTGCGATCTGCGCTGCCCCTACTGCCACAACGCCGAGCTGATCGACGGGACCGCCAGGCCCCTGTTCACGGACGCGGAGGTGCTGGACTTCCTGCGCAAACGGCGGGGGCTGCTGGACGGCGTGGCCATCACCGGCGGGGAGCCGCTGCTGCGGGACCTGGCCCCGCTGCTGACGGAGATCCGCGCCCTGGGCTATCCGGTGAAGCTGGACACCAACGGCACCCACCCGCAGCGGCTCCGGGCGCTGCTGGAGGCCGGGCTGCTGGACTATGTGGCCATGGACGTGAAGAACGCCCCGGCCCGCTACGCCGAAACCGTGGGCCTGCCCGCCTTTGACCTGGGGCCGGTCCGGGACTCTGTCGCCCTGCTGCGGGAGCTGGCCCCGGACTATGAGTTCCGCACCACCGCCGTGGCGGAGCTGCACGACGACAACAGCTTCCCCGCCATCGGGGAGCTGATCGCCGGGGCGCGGCGCTGGTTTCTCCAGCCCTTCACCGACCGGGACAGCGTGCCCTTTTCCGGCCTCCACGCCCCGGGGCGGGCGGAGCTGGAGCGCTGGCTGGGCCTTGTGCGGCCCTTCGTGCAGGAGGCGGCGCTGCGGGGCCTGGACTGATCGTTAAAACATTGTCACCCCCTAGATATTGACAGCGCTGCCGCGCTGTGGTACATTACCTTGTGTTCGCGGCAAGTGCAGCAAGCGACTTTTTCTCGCGTCCCCGGCTTGACGCCGCAGGGGACAGCATCGAACGATATACGCAGGAGGTCCGCCATGTATCAGGTACTCAAGCGCGACGGCACCGTCGTGGAGTTTGAAATTGGAAAGATCAGCGCCGCCATCACCAAGGCTTTCGTGGCGCTGCAGAAGGAATATCACCCCAGCGTGATCGACATGATCGCCCTGCGGGTCACCGCCGACTTCGAGAGCAAGGTCCGGGACGGACTCATCAGCGTGGAGGACATCCAGGACAGCGCGGAGAAGGTGCTGTCCGAGGCCGGTTACGCCGACGTGAGCAAGGCCTACATCCTCTACCGCAAGCAGCGGGAGAAGGTGCGCAACGTCAACTCCGCCCTGCTCAACTACAAAGAGCTGGTGGACAACTACCTGAAGATCAACGACTGGCGCGTGAAGGAGAACAGCACCGTCACCTACTCCGTGGGCGGGCTGATCCTCTCCAACTCCGGGGCCATCACCGCCAACTACTGGCTCAGCGAGATCTACGACCCCGAGGTGGCGGAGGCCCACCGCTCCGGGGCCATCCACCTCCACGACCTGAGTATGCTCACCGGCTACTGCGCCGGGTGGAGTCTGCTGCAGCTGATCAAAGAGGGCCTGGGCGGCGTGCCCGGGAAGATCACCTCCTCCCCTGCCAGCCACCTGTCCACCCTCTGCAACCAGATGGTGAACTTCCTGGGCATCATGCAGAACGAGTGGGCCGGGGCCCAGGCCTTCAGCTCCTTCGACACCTATCTGGCCCCCTTCGTCAAGGTGGACGACCTGAGCCAGAAAGAGGTCAAGCAGTGCATCCAGAGCTTCGTCTACGGCGTCAACACCCCCTCCCGCTGGGGCACCCAGGCCCCCTTCTCC
>JAFYIF010000135.1 GCA_017538775.1 Oscillospiraceae bacterium
GCTCCGCACGGAGCGGGTGGATTGAAATGATCAGCTCATGCTGAACATGGACAACGCCCGTGGTCCCGCTCCGCACGGAGCGGGTGGATTGAAATTGACTGCGGCCTTTTTGGGCAGTGCCTCCGCCGCGGTCCCGCTCCGCACGGAGCGGGCGGATCACCTTCCGCATGAAACTGTGACAAGAACGTGTAAGCAAAAGTCCCGCTCCGCACGGAGCCGATGGATTGCACCCCCACAGGGTAGTTCATCGGCTCCGTTTCCAACCCACTTCCACGCGCTGGTTCAAAAAACCAGGAGAATGTCTGAATTGCCTGTTGACAAATCTTGCATTACCCTTCATGCTGGTTTGTTGAAATCGCCTGTTGCTGTCTCGGGCGATCGCGGATGCTGGGAGGGGGCGGCGTGAGGCGACTTGCGGGCGGGCAGTTGCCGCTGCACGTCCCAACCGCCCGCTGCGGCTCTGCCTCCATTCCCCCCATCCGCACAAGCACGCAGAAAGGATGATACACTTGAACCACATTGGAAGCCATGCGCGCCGGGTCCTGCTTTTATGCCTTGTCCTGGCCCTGTCCGTCGCCCTGTTGTCCCCGGTGGCCTGGGGCTCTTCCGCTGCGCCCCAGGTGTATGGGCTGGGGGCGATTCTGATGGACTATGACACCGGGGAGATATACTACGCCAAAAACGCGGACCTTGCGCGGCCTGTGGCCAGCATGACGAAGGTGATGTCGGCCTATCTGGTGTTTGAGGAACTGGCCGCCGGGCGGCTGTCCTGGAACAGCTATGTGATCGCCAGCACCTACGCCGCGCGGGTATCCAACAATCCATACTATTCCGGCTACGAGCAGCTCAAAGCCGGGGCGGGCTACACGGTGGACTCGCTGTTGCAGCTGATTTTCACGGCCTCCTGCAACGGCGCGGTGATCGCCCTGGCGGAGCACATCGCCGGGAGCGAGGCGGCCTTTGTGAAGCGCATGAACGCCAAGGCCGTGGAGCTGGGCCTGAACGCCCGCTATGCCGACTGCTGCGGCCTGGTGGACACGGGCAACGCGGTGTCCCCCCGGGCCATGGCGCTGCTGGCCCAGCGGCTCATCCGGGACTATCCCCAGGTGCTGAACTATTCCTCCCTGAAAAGCACCTGGTTTCTGGGCAAAAAATTCACGACCACGAACACGCTGCTGGAAACCGGCAGCTTTGCCGGGATCGACGGCCTCAAAACCGGCAGCACCGCCGGGGCGGGCTATTGCTTCACCGCCACGGCCAGCCGCAACGGGCGGCGGATGATCGCCGTGACCATGCACACCAGCAGCCGGGCGGTGAGCATGGGGGATTGCAGCCGACTGATGGAATACGGCTTTGCCCGGCGGGAACAGCGGGAACAGCAGGAGGCGGCGCTGCGGGCGACCATCGACTCCGTCGGCCTGGACATCCGCAGCGACGGTGAGACCCTGCGCCCCGGCCAGCCCGCCGCCTTTACCCTGCGCGTCTCCGGGATGCAGGACGGTGCCAGCCTGCCCTGTATGCTGAGCTGGTCGGTCAACTGGGAGCCGGTGGGCGAGGCCGTCCCCTTTACGGCCCGGAACGGGGCGGAGGCGAGTCTGAGCTGGACGCCGGGCAGCGAGCGGGAGACCGCGGAGGTCCGCTGCACGCTGAGCTTTGCAAACGGGACGCTGCGCAACCAGAAGGCCGCGTTCCCGGTCAGCCTGGAGAAGCTGCGCCTGAACGGTCTCCTGTCGCTGCCCTGCTGGGGCGAGCGAACCGGCGGCGAACTCATCAAAGTTCTCTGCCGCCTTTCTAGCGACCAGACGCTGACGGCCAGCGTGGCGGCGGGCTGGTATCTGGACGGCGAGAGCGTCCCGGGCTTCCAGACCGACGCGCTCGAGCTGCTGCCCTCCGCCCGCAGTCAGTTGGTCCTCCGGCGCGATGCCCTGACGCCCGGGGTCCATGAGGTGGAGTTCCGCTGGAACACAGACGCCCGGCCGGGGGTCGAACCCGGCTCCCTGCGGCTGCTGCTGATGATCCAGCCC
>JAFYIF010000136.1 GCA_017538775.1 Oscillospiraceae bacterium
CCGGTGATCAGGCCGGTCTCGTCCATCTCAGCCACAGCGGGATCGCTGGACTGGACGGTGAAGGCGTTGGTCTCGCCCAGCTTGACCCGGATGCCCACCTGGGCGGTCTTGCCCTCGAAGAGCTCGACGCTGTCGGTGTCCACCCGCAGGACCAGGTCGGTGGCGGGCTCGTACTGATACAGGCTGACCACGGGCCAGACGTTGCCGCCGAAGTCGCCCAGCAGGGAGTTTCTGGACGCATCGTTGGGGTCGATGGCGTAGAGGCTGGCGGTCTCGCCGTTGCCGTCGTAGCTGGCCAGATACAGGAAGTCGTTGGCCTCGTCATAGAACAGGGAGGCGTGGTTTTCGGTGAGGGCGGCGATGTTCTCCAGGGCAATGCCGGTGTCGCCCAGCTTCTCCCGATCCAGATTGCCGTCCATGTCCATCCGGAAGCACCACAGCGCGCCGCTCTCGGTCATCACATAGTAGCGGGCACCGTTCAGGACCTCCGTGCCCTCGCTGTCGGTGTAGTCCTCGCGGAAGGCGTAGGCGATGACGACCATGGGATCGTCGGCGAAGGCGGAAGACAGATTCCAGTAATTCAGCGATCCGGCCTCGGGGTTGAGGACCTCCAGGTAGCCGCCGTTGTTGCACAGACCCACCACGCGGCCCAGATCCAGGGCAGCGGCCATGTCGGCGGGCAGCGGCGCGGCGTCGGTGTAGACCCAGGTGGTGTCGATATCGCCCACCACGGTCTCCTCATAGGTGTCGGCGTCCACGCGGTACATGGTGTCCTCGTCCACGGTGTAGAGCTGGTCGTCCACCCGCGTACCGGCGTTGAAGTAGTTGCTCTCCACCTCCGCAGTCCAGGCGGCGGGCTCGTCGCTCTGGAAGACGGACCAGACGGCCACGCTGTCGTCGCCGAAGATCAGGGCGCGCAGCTGCGCTGCGGGGGCCTCCTCCACGGTGACGGGCACATCCACGCTCAGCTGCGGCGGGGCCACGGTGGTGACGGTGATGGTGGTGCTGCCCACGGCCACGCCGGTGACATCGCCAGATTCGGTGACGGTGGCAATGCTCTCATCGGCGGAGACATAGCTGACGGACTTGTCCTCCAGCGTCCAGGGGTAGACGGTGGCGCTCAAAAGCGCGGTCTGGCCCCGGAGCAGGTTCATGGGATCGGGCGCGACCTCCAGGCCGGTGGCCTGATCCGCCGGGCTGATCTCCGCGGTCTTGCCGGGCACGACGAACAGACCGTTCAGGCAGACGTAGAAGCGTCCGGAGGAGCTGCCGTTGCTGTTGTTGACCCGGGCACCCTTGCCGGTCTCCGGATCCAGCACCCACAGGACGTGGTCGCTGTCCGTGCCGGCGCTGTAGTTGGCGGCCAGGTAGAGGATGTCGCTGTTGTAGTCCCAGGCCAGGGCGCCGCCGTTGCCATAGTTCCAGGCGCCGATCAAGCCGATGGGATCCAGGGTGAGTTCTTCATAGGTGGGAGGAGGCGTGCTGTCGTCCTCGACCAGGACCTCCACCTGATCCACGTCCAGGAAGTACATGTCGGTGATGTTGTAGTGCCGGATCGCGGCATAGACCGCGCTCTCGCCCAGGTAGTCGGAGAGATCGAAGCTGTAACGCTTCCATTCCCCGGTGGCGGTGAGGTCCGCGCTCAGCGGGCTCAGGGCTTCGGGGTCGGTCCCGGCGTAGACCCGGAACACCTCTGCGGCCCAGTCTGCATCCTGCCCCTTGGCCATGAAGCTCAGGCTGGCGGAGGAGGCCGCGCTCAGGTCGAAGGCGGGCGTGACGGCCCAGTTGTCCGGGGTCAGCGCGCCGACGCTGTTGATGTAGGACTGGGAGATGAGCATCCCTTCGCCCTCATAGGATTCGATGCTGGAGTAGCTGCTGTCCGGCGTCCAGATCCAGCCGTAGCCGTCCCCGTCGGCATCGGTGAAGGTCCAGCCGGCTTCGGCGGGATCGCTCTCGAAGTCCCAGGACCCGGCCAGCGTGACGGCGGGGGCGGTCTCGCCCGTCAGCTTGAAGCTGTACAGTCTGGCGCTGCTGGGGCCGCCGGAGCTGGCCACATAGAAGGTGCTGCTGTCGTCCACGGTCAGCTTGTTGGCCACGCCGGAGCCCTCGTTCAGCGTGAGGATGGCCACAGACACCATCTCGCCGCTGAGCTTGTCCACGGAGTAGACGGTGTTGTTCTCGCCCAGGGCGTAGAGCACGCCGGTCTTCCGGTTGTAGGCCATGTCATAGATCGTGGCGCTCACGTCGGCATACTTGCCGACCCGGTCGGCGCTGTCCAGCTCGCTGATGTCGGAAACGTAGAAGTAGCCGTCCGTGCCCGCCATAAACACCAGGCCGTCCGCATAGGCCGCAGCCCGGACCTCGGTCCCGGCGGGGCTGTAGACGCTCAGGCCTTCAGAGGGGCCTTTGGCGGACTGGACCTGCAGGGTCTCGGGGTCCAGCTCCAGCCAGCGGTTGCCGGTACCCAGCACCGCGTCGTTGGAGGTGAAGCCCAGCACTGTGCCGCCCAGGTTCTCCTGGCTGCCGCCGGCGTTCACCTTATAGGCCACCTGGTTGCCGGCGTAGTCGCCCACCACCAGCAGCACGTTGGCCGGCATGGTCTGGCCCTCCAGATCCAGAGAGACCTCCACAGCCTGACCCGGCTCGGTCTGCTCCGGCACCGTGGAGGCATAGATCTTGGAGCCGGACTTGTTCATGATGCCCACAAAGGCGATGTACTGATCGTCCTGGGCCTTCACCGTGAAGGCACCGGTGATCAGGTCCTTGGACGCGCTCTGCACCACCGGGGCCTCGTTGTCCACGGTGACGGTGTAGGCGATGGCCGCGCCCGCGCCCACCTTGCCGGACTCCAGCACGGCCCGGAAGCCCTCGGCGTCCAGGCTGCCGGAAGAAGCCACGCCGCCGTTTTCTTTGGCGTACTGCACGGCGTAGTACTCGGGCAGGGCGTAGAAGCCCACGGTGACCTTGTCGCCGGGCTCCAGACCCAGGCTGCCCAGGCTCTTGTTCATGGAAGCGGTGGCCGGGCTCAGGTTCTGCCAGGCGCCGCCGTTGACATAGTAGTAGGCGCTGTAGCGGGTGCCGCCCACGTTGCCCAGCCAGAGGACCTTGCCCTCCTCGTCCAGCACCGCCGGGGCGGAGCTGCCGATGTTGCGGATGGGCAGGTAGTTGGCCTGATAGATCGTGTCGTTGGCGTTGATGGCCAGCCGGTCCGTCGGGAACTCGTCCTCCACCACATAGGGGTTGCCCATGTAGACGCGGGTGACGCCGCTCTCGCTGCGGATGCTCAGGTAGTTGATGTTGGTCTTGGACAGATAGGGCACTTTGCCGGTGCCGTAGGCCTCGTCGATGGCGCTGGTGCGGTCAAACATGGAGGCGTCCGTCCAGGAGCCGTAGAAGGCCAGGATGGGGATGGAGTGGGTCACGTCCACTTCCGCGCCCTCATTGGAGCTGTCCGGCTCCAGGAAGGTGTAGCCCTGGATGTAGGAGCCGCCGGGGAAGTAGTAGTCCAGCGCCTCCATCCACTCCGGGTCGAGCTGGATGTTGACGGTGACGGTGGTGGGCTCGGTCACGTCGATGTACTGGGTCTCCGCGGACTCCAGGATCAGCCGGGCGTCCACGGTGGTGACGGCCCCGTCGCCGTCCAGGTCGGCGGCGGCCTCGTCGTAGTCGGCGTCCTCCGCCAGCGCGCCGGAGAGCTTGTCCAGGATGGCCTGGGCGTCGGCGGCGTTGGTCTCGCCGTCGCAGTTCACGTCCGCGTCGGCGGTGAAGTAGTCGCGGTAGGTCTCGCCCTTGGCCTCATAGCTCACGTCCGCGTCCAGGAGCATGGTGCCCGTGTACTGGAGCATCCCGTAGCCGCCGTTTCCGGCGACGCCCTGGGTGAAGAGCTCGGTGCGGAAGTCAAACTTCGTGCCCTCCTCGCTCAGGGGATAGACCGTGAAGCTGTAGCTGTATGCGCCGGTCCGCTCCGGGTCGTCGCCCAGCTCGGCCTTGACCTTGCCGTCCCGGGCGGTGTCCGGGAAGAGGGTGGCTTCCTCATCCATCAGGATGTAGCTCCGGGCGTTGACGGCATTGCCCACGTTGGCCAGGCCCGCGCCCTGCTGGAGCAGCGGCCAGTAATCGCCGTCCTCATTCACCATGGGCACGGCGGTGCTCATCAGCAGGGAGTTGATGAGCTGACGGGCGCTCAGGCCCGTGGCGGCCTCCAGGTCGTTGTCCCGGATGTACTGGGCCAGCACGGCGGCCATACCGGCCACCTGGGGGGAGGCCATGGAGGTGCCGCTCATCAGCTCGTACTGGTCGCTTCCGCCGCCTTCGACGCCGCCGTCGAAGTTGTGTCCGGCGACGGAGTAGATGCTGCCGCCGGGGGCGGCGATCTCCGGCTTCAGGGTCAGGGTGCCGGGGACGCCCCAGGAGGAGAAGTCGGACATGGTCTGGACGTTGGTCTCCTCACCGCTCAGGAGCTGCAGCGTGTCGCTGACGGTCAGGGTGCCGGTGTAGTACAGCACGTTCTCCTCCGCGTCCGTCACGGTCTCGGACTGGGCCTTGATGGCCAGGCCGTCGGCCAGCGTGATGGAGACCGCGGGGGCGGTGTACTCGTAACCGGTCAGGTTCATGCTGATGGTGCCCGCCTGGTTGTTGACGATGATGATGCCGATGGCACCCTGGGCCATGGCCGCGTTGGCCTTGGCGAAGAAGGAGGAGACGCCACGGTTGCAGATGGCGATCTTGCCGCTCATCACATCGCTGCCCAGGTCGGCAAAGCTGTCGTGTCCGGCCAGGCCCACGTTGTCGTTGTTGTCCACGCCGGTGGTGTCCACATAGACGTAGGAAAGCTCGCCCAGGGACGCCAGGGTGGCGAAGGGCTGGTTGCCGTAGCCGGAGGTCTCGGTGAAGAAGACGGGCAGTTCCCCGAACATCAGGGGCTTGCCGGTCTGACCGCTGTTGTTCACGGAGGCCACGGTCAGGGAGTTGGTGAAGGAGCCGGGGGAGCCGACGGTGTCATAGTTCACGTCGTCGGTGTAGAGATAGGGGTACATGTCGTCGTCGTAGGGGACATCCAGCCAGTAGGAGCTGTTGCCCGCGGAGAAGGCGACGACCATGCCGTTTTCCACCAGCTTGTTCATCACGGACTCATAGCCGGAGGAGAAGGCGAAGCCGGCGGAGCCGGAGCCCAGGGACAGGTTCGCGCTGTCGCAGCCCAGCACGATGGCGTCCTCGATGGCGGCCATGTAGTCGGAGTCATAGGCGCCGCCGCCCTTGCCGAAGACCTTCATGACCACGAGCTGCGCGTCCGGGGCCACGCCCTGGACGCCCACCTCGGTGAGGGCCAGCTTCCAGTCGCCGTCCACCTGCACATAGCGGTTGGCGGTGGCGATGCCGGCCACATGGGAGCCGTGTTCGCCCTGGGTGTCGTTCTCATGGGTCACGTCGAAGTTCCCGTCCACATAGTTGTAGCCGTAGGGGATCTTGGCGCTGATGTAGGACTGCGCGCCCGTGACGGGGGCGTTGAGCTGGTCGGCCACGGCGTCGATGTCCGCGGCGGTCATCAGCGTGACCTCCGCGCCGCTCTGGGCCAGGGAGTACTCCAGGCCCTCGCCGGAGAAGGACTGGTGGGCCGTGTCCGCGCCGGTGTCGATGACCGCCACGCGGCTGCCCGCGCCGGTGTAGCCGCTGGCCCAGGCCGCGCCGGACCCGATCTGGACGGTGGAGGTGCCCATGTTGGGCTCGTCGGCCTGTTTTTGGGCCGCATCCACTTCGTAGCGGTTCTCCTCGAAGACCTCCGCCACGCCGGGGACGGCGCGGATGGTCTCAAGGTCGCCGTAGCGCACATTGGCGGAGATGATGTTGGCCGCCAGCGTCAGATTCCACTTCACATCCAGCTTGCGGCCCAGGGCCGACTCGATGGAAGCGGTGACCGCCGCCTGCTCCTGCTTCAGGAGGCTGCGGTAGTTCCGCGCCGCGCTGTTTTCCGCAATGCCCTCCATCGGGAAGCCCGCGTCGATGGTGGAGGCGCGCTCCAGAACGATGGAGACGCGGACCAGGTCCGTCAGACTGTGGGCTTCCGCTTCCAGCTTCCCGCTCTCCGGGATCAGGCTGTCCGGAAGCAGTCCCAGCGTGCCCGCGTCCACGGGACTCAGTTCCAGGGCCTGGAACCGGGACCCGTCGGCCCTTTTCTCCGACGCGCCGGCCACGGGGACCAGCAGCGTGAAGACAAGCGCCAGCGTGAGCACGACGGAAAGCAGACGTTTCCAGTTGTGTTTCATGCTGTTTGTTCTCCTTTCAACTGTGTGTACTGTCGGGTCGGCTTACCTCGCCCCGTTCCACCGCTGCTGTGGAACAGCGCGCCTGTGCTGACTAATACCAAATAGATTACACGCCCTTCCGAATTTTTGCAATGGTTTTTTTCGGAAGTTTGCGGTTTTTTTCAGCATAGAATCCGGGCGTGGGAAGCGCGTTCG
>JAFYIF010000137.1 GCA_017538775.1 Oscillospiraceae bacterium
AGGGTTCTGTCCGCCAGCGTCTGGCTATGCCGCCGGTGTTGATCTCAAAGGGGAGCCCGGTCTCCAGCAGCGCGTCGGCGGCCTTCCGCCAGGCGGCGACATAGCGGGGGTGGGCGAAGTCGAAGAGTGGATGCCGCTCGTTCAGCTTGCCCACCAGGTCGAAGTGCCCGATCAGGTCGCAGCCTGTCCGCGCCGGGACCTCCGCCACGGCCCGGAAGTATGCCTCCGCCACGGCCAGTAGGTCCCCGCCGAAAAACCGCTCCGCCATCTCGCGCAAGATCTCCGGCTTCCAGTCCACGGTGTAGTAGCCCCCGTCCAGCTGCAAATAGTGGACCGAGCCGATCACATAGTCGTAGTCCCCCGCCGGGACCGGGCCGTAGAGGTCCCGCTCCACGCCGCAGAAGATCTCCATCTTTCCGGCCCAGCGCCGTTTGAGCCTGGCCACAGCCGCGCAGTAAGCCAGCTGCCGCTCCTCCGGCACGCAGCAGTCCGTGTCGTAGGGGGCGTAGCCGTGGTCCGAAAAGCCCAGCCGCCGCACTCCCAGCCGGTAGGCGGTCTCCGCCATCAACTCCGGCGAATCGGCCCCGTCGGAAAAGCTTGTATGAACATGAAAATCCTCAAACAGCATCCGCTTATACCATCTTTTCTTGTTTCACCTTATGGTCGATCACGTGCCGACTCGCCAGCTCCCGCTGCACATCCTCCGGCTCAATGCCCGCCTGGGCCATCAGCACCAGCAGGTGATAGGCCAGGTCCGCCAGCTCATAGACCGTCTCCCGTTTGTCCTCGGCCTTGGCCGCGATGATGACCTCGGTACACTCCTCGCCCACCTTCTTCAAGATCTTATCCAGGCCCTTGTCGAAGAGATAGCTGGTGTAGGAGCCCGCCGGTCTCGTCTCCTTCCGCTCCTGAAGCAGCTGATAGAGGCCCTCCAGGGAGAACTCCCCCTTCTCCGGGCTTTGCCAGACCGGGCGGGTGAAGCAGCTGTCCGTGCCCAGGTGACAGGCCGGGCCGTCCTTCTCCACGGCCACCAGCAGGGCGTCCCCGTCGCAGTCGGCGGTGATGGAGACGATGTGCTGATAGTTGCCGCTGGTCTCCCCCTTCAGCCACAGCTCCTGCCGGGAGCGGCTCCAGAAGGTCGTCAGGCCCCGCTCCATGCTCAGGGCCAGGCTCTCCCGGTTCATGTAGGCCAGGGTCAGGACCTTGTGCTGCTCCGCGTCGAAGACGATCGCGGGGATCAGGCCCTGCCCGTCGAATTTCAGTTCATCCAATGAAATCATGCGCTCGTTCCTCCGCTGTATGATTGGCTGTGCCGCACCGGGATGCCGTGGGCGGCCAATTCCCGTTTCAATTCGGAGATTTTGACCTCCCCGAAGTGGAAAATGGAAGCCGCCAGGCCCGCGTCGATGTCGGGGATGGTCTCGAACAGGGTGACAAAGTCGGCGATGCTCCCCGCGCCGCCGCTGGCGATCACCGGGACGCGCACGCTCCGGCACACCGCGTCCAGCAGCTCCAGGTCGAAGCCGCCCTTGACCCCGTCGGTGTCGATGGAGTTGACCACCACCTCCCCGGCCCCGGCGTCCACGCAGCGGCGGATCCAGGACAGGGCCTCCAGGCCCGTGTCCTCCCGCCCGCCTCTGGCGAAGACGCGAAAGCCGCCGTCCACCCGCTTCACGTCCACGGAGAGGACCACGCACTGGTCCCCGTAGCGCCGGGCCGCCTCGCCCACCAGGGCCGGGTCCCGGATGGCCCCGGAGTTGACGCTGACCTTGTCCGCACCGCAGCCCAGCACCCGCTCGAAGTCGGCAAGGCCGTTGATGCCGCCCCCCACGGTCAGGGGAATGAAGACCCGCCTTGCCACCTCCGTCAGCGCCTCCGTGAAGAGCTTCCGCCCCTCGGCGGAGGCCGTGATGTCGTAGAACACCAGCTCGTCGGCCCCGGCGGCACTGTAGTAGGCCCCCAGCTCCGCCGGACTGGACACGTCCCGCAGGTCGGTGAAATTGACCCCCTTGACCACCCGGCCATTGCGCACGTCCAGGCAGGGGATGATGCGCTTGGTAATCATGTTCGTGTAAACCTCGCTGTTTTTGAAATCAAATCTTGTCGAACCGCTGGGGACATGCTATAATGACCGCGCTGCCGACTCCTTTCGCAGGGAAAGGGGGTGGTACTATGCTTGAATTGCTTCGCTTTCTGATCTCCGTCGCGGCGAGTGTAATTGGACATTACATTAGCAAATGGCTGGACGGCGACTAAGGCAGCGACAGCCTGCGGTCTGGTCAGCCGCCAAAAATGACAAGAATCCCCTGGAAGAGTGCGCTTCCAGGGGATTCGCTTTGTGGTACATGCAAGAATTGCTTCGTTCTTACACTCACATTATAGCACAGTCCCCGGAAAATGCAACAGGAATCTTTATAAGATTTCACATGGATACTTGCTGCTTGCCCATAGCCACTTGGATCGCCGCCCTCAGATCGACGGCCCCGGTATAATAGGCCTTACCCACAATGGCCCCATGGACCCCCAGGTCCCGCAGGGCGCGCACGTCCTCCAGACTGGAGACGCCGCCGGAGGCGATAAGGTTCATATGTGTGCGCCGAAGCAATTCCGCATACAGTCCCCGATTGGTCCCGGCCATAGCCCCGTCTTTGGCAATGTCGGTCACGATCAGCGTTTTCACGCCCACCGCCTCCATCTCCGCGCAGAACGCGAAAGCGTCCGTCTCCGCGGTCTCGGTCCAGCCGCGGATGGCAATCTTCCCGTCCCGCAGGTCCACGCCCACGGCGATGGCCTCCCCGTAGCGCGCCGCCATGTCCGCGGCAAAGCCCGGCTCCGTCAGGGCTGCCGTGCCCAGGATGACCCGGGACACCCCGGCGTCCAGATAGCGGGCCACGGTCTCCGCGCTGCGGATGCCGCCGCCGATCTCTACGCGCAGACGCCCGGCCTGGGCCACGGCCTCCACCACGGCAAGGTTCGGCGTCGTGCCGTCCCGCGCCCCGGCCAGGTCCACCATATGGACCCACGTTGCCCCGGCCTCGGCGAAGCGCTCGGCCACCTGGGTCGGCGCGTCGCTGTAGACGGTCATGTCGGCATAGTTGCCCCGCAGCAGGCGGACGGCCTTGCCCTCATATAAGTCGATGGCGGGCAGAATCAGCATGGCGCAGCCTCCAGTTCACAGAATGCTTGCAAGATCCGCAGCCCCACGTCCCCGCTTTTCTCCGGGTGGAACTGGCAGCCGAAGACCCGCCCCCGCTGCACGGCGGCGGTCAGCGTCGCGCCGTAGTCCGTCGTGGCGATCACGCGCTCGTCGCAGTCCACGGCGGCGTAGGAGTGGACGAAATAGACGTGGTCTCCCTCCCGGATGTGGCGGAACAGGGGGCTTTCCCGGGGGAAACGCAGGGCGTTCCAGCCGATGTGGGGGATCTTCAGCTCCGGCGGGATCATCTCTGCGATGGGGCGCACCGCGCCGGGGATCAGCCCCAGCCCGGCGTGGCGGCCATACTCAAAGCTCTCGTCAAACAGCAGCTGCATCCCCAGGCAGACTCCCAGCAATGTGGCTCCCCGGTCCAGGGCTTCCCGAAGCGCCCGGTCCATGCCGCTGGCCCGCAGCCGCTCCGCCGCGTCGGCAAAGGCCCCGACGCCGGGCAGCACCAGCCGCTCCGCCGCCGCCACCGCCGCCGGGTCCCCCGTCACCTGGGCCTGCTCCCCAATGGCGGAAAAAGAGCTTTGCAGGGAGAAGAGATTCCCCACACCATAGTCGATAATCGCGATTTTATCCGGCATCGTTCCCCACCCGCTCATTCCAGCGTGCCCTTGGTGCTGGGCACCTCGTCCTCAAATTCCCGGTCCACCGCCACGGCTTTCCGCAATGCCCGGGCCGCGCCTTTGAAGGCGGCCTCGGCGATGTGGTGGGAGTTTTTCCCGGCCAGCAGGCGGAGGTGGGCGGTGATGCCGGCGTTGCTGACGAAGGCGGTGAAAAACTCCTCCACCAGCTGCGTGTCGAAAAAGCCCACCTTCTCCGTGGGGAAAGGCAGATCCCAGCCCAGGCAGCCCCGGCCGCTCAGGTCCACGGCGCAGAGCACCAGCGCCTCGTCCATGGGCAGGGCGGCGTCCCCGTAGCGGCAGATGCCCCGCTTGTCCCCCAGGGCCTCCCGGAAGGCCCGGCCCAGGCAGATGCCCACGTCCTCCACGCTGTGGTGGTCGTCCACGTCCGTGTCGCCCTTGCAGTGGACCGTCAGATCGAAGCGCCCGTGCCGGGCCAGCAGGGTCAGCATGTGGTCCAGAAAGCCCACGCCGGTGCGCACGTCGGCAAGCCCGCTGCCGTCCAGGTCCAGGCGGAGGACGATGTCCGTCTCCGCGGTCTTGCGTTCGATGACCGATCTTCTCATCTCTCTGTCCTCACGATCTCGTCTACGGCTGCCAGCAGGGCGTCCATCTGCGCCCGGGTGCCGATGGTGATGCGGTTGTAGTCCGTAATGCGCGGCTTGTCGAAGTGCCGCACCAGCACGCCCCGGGCTTTCAGGGCCGCGTACAGGGCCGCGCCGGGAATATCGGGGTGCCGGGCAAAGATGAAGTTGGCCGCGCTGGGCAGCACGGCAAAGCCGCGCCGCTCTAACATTTGTATGGTATACCCCCGGGTCTCCTGAATGTCCCGGCACCTTGCCCGGGTGTAATCCCCGTCCAGCACGGCGCCCAGGCCCAGGGCCAGGGTGTAGGAGTTGACGTTGTAGGGGTTGACGGAATAGCGGACGGTCTCCAGATCGCCGATCAGCGCCGCGCTGCCATAGGCGTAGCCCAGCCGCGCCCCGGCCATGGACCGGGACTTGGAGAAGGTCCGGGCCACCAGCAGGTTGTCATATTCCCGCACCAGCCCGGCGCAGCTCAGGCCGCCGAAGTCGATGTAGGCCTCGTCGATCAGCACCACGCTGTCCCGGTTGCGCTCCAGAATCGACCGGATGTCCTCCGGCCCCAGCAGCAGCCCCGTGGGGGCGTTGGGGTTGGCCAGCACCACCAGCTCATGCCGGTCGAAGTAGTCCTCCGGCGCGATGGACAGGTCAGAGCGCAGAGGGACCTCCCGATACGGAATGCCGCAGAGCCGGGCGAAGACCGGATAGAAGCCGTAGCTGATGTCGGGGAAGACCGCCCCGCGCTGCGCGGAACAGAAGGCCAGAAACGCGAAGTACAGCAGCTCGTCGGAGCCGTTGGACAGCAGGACGTTCTCCGGCTCCAGCCCCACCTCCGCCGCCAGCGCCGCCCGCAGCTCCCGGGCGCTCAGGTCGGAGTAGAGGTTCAGCGCCCGGCAGTGCTCCCTGGCATAGGCCAGGGCCTTTTCCGAGGGGGGATAGGGGTTCTCGTTGGTGTTCAGCTTCACGAAGCGCGACAGATCCTCCGGCTGCTCGCCGGGGACATAGGGGCGCAGGTCCCGGGTGAAATAGCGGCTCACGGCGTCTCCCCCTTCCGCGTCAGGGCGCTGCGGGCGTGTCCCTCCAGCCGCTCCGCCCGGGCAAACAGGGCCACGTCGTCGGCAGCAGCGGCCATGGCCTCCGGCGGGCAGTACAGGTACTGGCTGCTGCGTACGAAGTCGTCCACGCTGAGGGGGCTGGAAAAGCGGGCCGTGCCGCTGGTGGGCAGGGTGTGGTTCAGCCCGGCCAGATAGTCCCCCATGGCCTCCGGCGTGTGGCGGCCCAGGAAGACGCTGCCCGCGTGGTGGACCCGGTCCAGCCAGGCAAAGGGCTCGTCCAGGCACAGCTCCAGATGCTCCGGGGCCAGGGCGTCGGACAGCTCCAGCGCCTCGTCGATGCTGCTGCACAGCAAAATCTTTCCGTTGCCGTCGATGGAGGCCCGGGCGATGTCCCGCCGGGGCAGAGCGGGCAGCTGCCGCTCGATCTCCCGCTGCACCGCCAGAGCCAGGTCCTCGCTGTCCGTGGCCAGAATCGCGGCGGCAAAGCGGTCGTGTTCGGCCTGACTCAGCAGGTCGGCGGCCACCCAGATCGGGTCGCTGGCCCCGTCCGCCACCACCAAAATCTCACTGGGCCCGGCGATCATGTCGATGTCCACCGCGCCGAAGACCTGGCGCTTGGCCTCGGAGACGAAGGCCCCGCCGGGACCCACGATCTTGTCCACACGAGGCACGCTTTCGGTGCCGTAGGCCATGGCCGCCACGCCCTGGGCCCCGCCCAGCTTGAAGAGGTGCTGCGCCCCGGCCTCCGCGGCCGCGGCCAGCAGATGGGGGTCCAGCCTGCCGCTTTTCCCCGCCGGGGAGACCATGACGATCTCCTCGCAGCCGGCGATGACCGCCGGGATCACGTTCATCAGCACCGTGGAGGCCAGCGGCGCGGCCCCGCCGGGGACGCAGACGCCCACCCGCCGGATGGGCAGGATGCGCTGACCCAGCACCAGGCCCTCCCGCTCCATGCGAAAGCCCTGGCGCTTCTGGCGCAGGTGAAAGGCGCGGATGTTCTCCGCGGCGCGGCGCAGCACGGCCAGAAACTCCGGCTCCACCGCCGCGCTTGCCTCCTGCACTTCCGCCTCCGTGACCTCCAGCCGCGTCAGCTCCGCCCCGTCGAAGCGCGCTTCCAGCTCCAGCAAGGCCCGGTCGCCGCCGGCGCGCACGCGCTCGATGATCTCCCGCACCTGCTCCGTCACGACGGACTGGGGGGTCTGGCGCGCCAGCAGCTCTGCGCGGGGGTGTTCGGTGCTGCGTAAGATTTGAATCATGCTCTCATTCCTCCGAATCGGCGGCCAGGGCCGCCACCAGCGCGTCGATCCGGCGCTTGTGGAAGGCGTAGCTGGCCTTGTTTGCGATCAGTCTGGCGCTGATGGGGAGGATGGTCTCCACCACCTCCAGCTCGTTCTCTTTCAGGGTGGTGCCGGTCTCCACGATGTCCACGATCACGTCCGACAGGTCCAGGATCGGGGCCAGCTCGATGCTGCCGTTCAGGTGGATCACGTCGATGTCCCGGCCCAGGGAGGCGTAGTAATCCCGGGCGATGCGGCTGAACTTCGTCGCCACCCGCAGGGTGCGCCGCCGATCGTCCCGGAAGCCCCGGCGGGCGGCCACCGCCATGCGGCAGACCCCCAGGCCCAGGTCCTGCAGCTCATAGACCGCCGGGCGGTATTCCAGCAGGATGTCCCGGCCCGCCACGCCCAGGTCCGCCGCGCCCCGCTCCACATAGGCCCCCACGTCCGAGGGCTTGGACCAGAAGTAGCGCAGCGCGCCGTCCTCCGTCTCAAAGATCAGGCGGCGGCTGTCCCCGGTCAGGCCGGGGCAGGGGTATCCGGCGGCGGCGAAGCGGGCGTAGACCTGCTCCCCCAGCCGCCCCTTGGGCAGCGCCACGGTCAGACAGTCCTTCCTCACGCCTCCACCCCGCTTTCCCGATAATCCTCAATGCGCCCATAGCGCAGCCCCTCCGGGGCGCAGCGCTGGGCGTCCACCCTTGTGCCCCCGACCTGCCGGGCGTGCACCGCCCGGGCCAGGGCCGCCGGGTCCGCCTCCGGGCCGTAGCGCAGCAGCAGCTCGCAGTCCGTCTCCTCCGCGCTCTCCCAGAGCCGCTCGATCAGGTCCAGGCTGACGGCGAAACCCGCCGCCCGGTCCCGGCGGCCAAAACGCTCCAGCAGCCGGTCATAACGCCCGCCGCTGAGCACCGCGTCGGGCACGGAGCCCACATAGCCCCGGAACACCAGGCCGTTGTAGTAGTCCAGCTCCCCGGCGGCGGAGAAGTCCACCACCAGCCGCTCCCCCAGGCCCAGGCGCTCCAGCGCGTCCAGAATGCGGGCAAAGCCCTCCAGCGCCTCCCCGAACTCGCCCAGCGCCCGCAGCACGGGCAGGGCCTCCGCCGGACTGCCGGTGCAGCGCAGCAGCCGGAGCAGGGCGTCGGTGGCCTCCTCCGCAGCGCCCGCCTCCCGGCAGACCCGGCGCAGCTCGTGGGGGGTCTTCCGGGCGATGCAGTCCAGCGCGGCGGCCCGGGCGGAGGCGTTCAGCCCGGCCCGGTCCAGAAGCCGGGCCGTCAGGTCCGGCTGGGACACGGTCAGCAGCCAGTCCGTGGCCCGGCCCGCCGTCCCCGGCGCGCCGGGGGCCAGCAGCCGCAGGCTCTCCGCCGCCAGCAGCAGCACCTCCGTCAGCGTCCAGTCGTCCAGCGCGCCCAGGCACTCCAGGCCCACCTGACTCAGCTCCCGGAAGGGCCCGCCCCGCTCGGCCCGGTAGACCTTCTCGCTGTAATACAGCTTGCGGACGCCCCCGGCGCTGTCCCGGGTGTTGCGGACGATGGAGAGGGTCACGTCCGGCTTGAGGGCCATCAGCCGCCCGTCCGAGCCGGTGAAGCTCAGGATCTGCTCCGCCGCCAGCACGTCCCGGTTCCGGGCGTAGAGGTCGTATTCCTCGAATTTGTTCATACGGTACTGTGTGAAGCCCCAGCTCCGGTACAGCGTCCGCAGCGCCAGCCCGGCGCGTTCGGCCCCGGTCAGGCAGTCCAGATATGCGTCCATAAAGCACCCATTCTTCCCGAATGCGGGACCGGCACCGCCGATCCCGCGTGATTTTCGTATTTTACCACAGCAGCGTATGAAAGTAAATAGGCAGTTTGCACAGCTTCCCGCGCCCCGCCGGGCCGGGAAGCGTTTGTGCTTGCCCCCGCTTCCATTCTGTGATAAGCTTTTTTCAGCTTTGATTCAGGCGCGTGCGCGATACTGAACGGGAGGGGGATGAGGCGCAATGAAGATACTCATCGTGGAGGACGAGCGGCTGCTGGCCGACACGCTTTGCACCATGCTGGAGGCCCGCGGCTACGAGGCCGAGGCCGTGTACGACGGGGAGAGCGGCCGGGAGTGGGCGTTGACCGGGGTCTACGACCTGCTGATTTTGGACGTGATGATGCCGGGGATGAACGGCTATGAAGTGGCCCGGGCCGTGCGGCGCAGCCGGGTGGACACGCCCATTCTGATGCTGACGGCCCGCAGCGCCCTGGAGGACCGGATCGAGGGCCTGGACTCCGGCGCGGACTACTATCTGACCAAGCCCTTCGACAGCCGGGAGCTGCTGGCCTGCGTGGGGGCGCTGCTGCGGCGGCAGGGCGGCCAGGTGAACGAGCTGCGCTGCGGCAACACGGCGCTGGACCTGAACGCCTGCACCCTGCGCTGCGGGGAGCGAATGGTGCGTCTCAGCGCCCGGGAGTTCGACGTGCTGCGCTATCTGATGCGCAACCGGGACCGGGTCCTCAGCAAGGAGCAGATCCTGGAGAAGGTCTGGGGCTTTGAGTCCAACGCGGTGGAAAACCATGTGGAGGTCTATGTGGGCTTCCTGCGCAAGAAGCTGCAAAGCATCGGCAGCAACGTCCGCATCGAGGCCATCCGCCGCCTGGGCTATCATCTGGAGGTGACGGAGTCATGCTGAGACGGCTGCGGATCAAGTTCATCTGCGTCAACATGGGCATTGTGGCGGCCATGCTGGCGGTGATCTTCGGGCTGGAGCTGCACTTCACCCGGCAGGACCTGGAAGGGGAGTCGCTCCGCCAGCTCCAGCTGGTGGCGGAGCGGCTGGACCGGCGGCGGGAGGACGGCCCGGAGGGCGCCCTCGGCCCCGGGAAGGACGGCGTCCGCAGCGAGCAGCCCGACCTGAGCGACCAGCGGGGCTTCCTGCCCTATCTGCTGCTGCGCTGCGGTGCGGACGGGAGCGTGGAGGAGGTCAGCGGCAACTTCAGCTATGACGGGGACGTTTCCGCCCTGGCGGCGGCGGCCCTGGCCGCGACGGAGTCCGGCGGGGTCCTGGAGGACAGCGCCCTGCGCTATTTGCGGACGGAGACGCCGGAGGGGCTGCGCCTCGTCTTCACCGACATCAGCGGGGAACAGAGCACGATGGCTGGCTTGCTCCGCACCAGCCTCCTGGTGGGTGCGGCCAGTCTCGCGCTGTTTTTCCTGCTGAGTCTGCTGCTGGCCCGCTGGGCCGTGAAGCCGGTGGAGGAGGCCTGGAAGCAGCAGAAGCAGTTCGTCTCCGACGCCAGCCACGAGCTGAAAACGCCCCTGACGGTCATCACCACCAACGCGGAGCTGCTGCAAAGCCCGGACTTCGACCAGGCCGCCCGGGGCCGCTTCGCCGACAACATCCTCACCATGTCCCGGCAGATGCGGGGCCTGGTGGAGGGGCTGCTGGAGCTGGCCCGGGTGGACGCCGGGGCCGTGGCGAAGACCATGGAGGACCTGGACCTCGGCGCCCTCTGCGCCGAGGCCGCCCTGCCCTTCGAGCCGCTTTGCTATGAGCGGGGTCTGACGCTGAACACGGAGCTGGAGGAGTCCGTCCGCGTCCACGGCAGCGCCGCCCATCTGCGCCAGGCGGTGGAGATCCTGCTGGACAACGCGCAGAAATACGCCCACAGCGGCACGGAGGTGTGGCTGCGGCTGGAGCGGCGCGGAAAGGGGCACTGCCTCCTCTCCGTCACCGACACCGGGGACCCCATCGCCCCGGAGGACCTGCCCCACCTCTTCGAGCGCTTCTACCGGGCGGACAAGGCCCGCTCCCGGAACGGCAGCTACGGCCTGGGCCTGGCCATCGCCAAACAGGTGGCGGAGGCCCACCGGGGCCGCATCAGCTGCGAAAGCCGGGAGGGCGTGACGAAGTTCTCCCTGCTGTTGCCGACGGTGTGAAATAAGAGAAGCAGGAGCTGTAGTGGATGTCTAGGGAACCGCTGAATAAATCGCCTTTATACGACTAGTTTGAATTGAAGATAGACAAGGTTCATTTCTGCTTTGTTTGGATATTCGGTACTATTTTTCTAATTGAGTAATCAGGTTATACTGATTACTCATGCTTAGAAGAATCCTTAAAAAGCCTAAACTTAGTGCTTCTATTTCATTGTCAGTTGGCCATCTTAATAGCAAATCCAATAGGGCTTTGTAGACTTGGTCGTTCAAAAATGAAGAGAATGCTTTTGATACTTCCAATCTTACTTGGTACTCCTCATAATCTGTGGAATAAATTTTGCATATTGAGAGCCTACCTAGATAATTAAAAATAAGAGCAAGCACTGTCATTAGCGTTTCTTGATTCTTCGGAAAATCATTTCGTGCTATTAGTTTTTCAGCAGTCAGTTTGGGAACTAATACATACTCATACAGCGAGCAGTTATCCAAAAAAAGATTGATATTTTTTGTGAGCGAAAACGGCACCTCATCGTTAATTGATTTCCATCCCAAAGCTCGAATCATTTCTATCTGAGATGCATGATACTCAGTATAACCCTTGATTGCTACATTCGTTTCTTTGTTTTTAACATATTTCTCTGTGTCGCAGATATGGGTTAATTCATGAAAAACGATATGTTCAGCATTTCCTCCCGAGATCCACAATTTTTCCCAGACATTTAAAGTGTGGCTTTTTTGTTCACAGTTGTAATGCTGGCTCGCTAATACTACATACCCCAAATTCTTCTTCTTTTCTAGTTCTAAGTTAATAGAAAACGGTATGATTTTGACATTTGGAAACTCGGAAATACCACAAAAATGCAAGTAGTTTTTAATGCAACTAGTCACATAGGAAATCGTCATTTCATTAAAAAACATAAGAATCCTCCAATATAATTTGAAAGACTATTCATTCCTTTCACAGTCAAGAAAGCGCACAATTTTGCTTTGTATGTATTCAACGTCTAACGGTTCATCATATCTCAGTTCAATAAGATCTACTCTATTCTCTTTGCACAGCAGTCGCTTCTTTTTGTCCAACTCTATTCTGTTTTCCAACCCTTCTTTTCCGCCAAATATGTTGATAGGTTTATAATGCTGAATACCCTGATACTCCAGTCCCACACATAGACTAGGAATAAAAACATCTAAGGATTGCCTTCCAAGCCAATTAGCTCGATACTGGTATATTGCATCAGAATATAGAGAATTTACAATTCGATATAGTTTATACTCAGATGCCCATCGTGGAGAAGTAATTCCTGCTTC
>JAFYIF010000138.1 GCA_017538775.1 Oscillospiraceae bacterium
GGATTCGCTGACGCCCACGGTGCTGCCCAGCTTGCCCGCCGTCATGAATGCGGCCTTGTCATAGTGTTCCCGGATGTATTTGGCAATGCGCTTTTGGCCCTTGGAGAGCTTCAGGCCCTCCGCGCCGATGCGCGACAGGATATCTTTTTCCATGGCTTGCTCTGCCTCTTTTCCATACGGGGTCCGCGCCCTCCCGGGGACGGCGCGGACAGAAAAAAACTTTGCCGTCGGCCTTCCGACCGCGCAGCAAAGTCTATCATAGCCGTTTCAGGGGGAAAATTCAAGGAGTTTTTGCAGCAATTTGGGGTTCCGGGTCGGCCAGGCCCAGGGCGCGCAGCTCCTCCGGACGCAGATGCCGCCAGCGGCCCGGGGGCAGGTCCCCCAGCGTCAGGCCGCCCTCGGCGATCCGGGTCAGGCGCAGCACCCGCAGCCCGGCGGCGGCGCACATCCGCCGCACCTGGCGGTTGCGGCCCTCGTGGATGGTGATGCGCAGCGTCATAGCCCCGAGCCGCTCCACCTGGGCCGGGGCCAGCGCGTGGCCGTCCAGCGCCATGGGGCCGCGCAGCAGCGGCAGCGCCGCCTCCACATCCCCGGAGACCTCCACCCGGTAGACCTTGTCCACCGCGTGGGCCGGGTGCATCAGCCTCTGCGCCAGGGCCCCGTCGTCGGTCATCAGCAGCAGCCCGTCGCTGTTCAGGTCCAGCCGCCCCACCGGATAGAGCCGGACGCCCGCGTCCGCCACCAGCTCCGCCACCGTGCGCCGTCCGCGCTCGTCCCGGAGGGTGCTGACATAGCCCCGGGGCTTGTTCAGCATAAGAGAGGTATGTTCCCCCGGCGTTGGCAGGGGCCGGCCGTCCACGCAGATCCGGTCCGTCGCCGGGTCGGCGCTCTGGCCCAGGCTGGCCGTCTGGCCGTTGACGGTGACGCGCCCGGCCAGGATCAGGTCCTCGGCCTTGCGGCGGGAACTCAGGCCCGCCGCGCTGATCAGTTTTTGCAGTCGCTCCCCCATGGCTTCCTCACTTCGTCCATGCATAGCGCCGCCCCGGCATCAGCCAGGAGCGCTGAAAGCGCTCCCAGGCGCTCAGGGCCACGGAGGGGGCGCGGCTCACCGTCTCGGCGTAGACCACTTCCACGGTCTCCAGCGGCTCCCCGTCCAGGAACAGCTCCACGCTGCCCGCCCGCTCCCCCAGCAGCACCGGGGCGAAGACAAAGCGCGGCAGACGCAGCTTCCAGCGCAGCTCCCCCTCCCGGGGGACCACCAGCGCGGGCACGGCGCAGCGCAGACGCACATAGTCCCGGGTGCCGGACAGAGCCTCCACCCGGTCCCAGCGGTCCTGGGGCAGGGCCACCAGCTGCCAGCGGGCAAAGAGGCTGTCCATCAGCAGGGTGTGGTCGTTCCAGTCGTCGGGGGCGCAGATGGTGACGCAGATCAGGCGCATCCCCTCCCGCTCCGTGGCGGAGACCAGAATGCGGCCCGCCGCGTTGGTGTAGCCGGTCTTGCCGCCGATGCAGCCGTCCAGCGTCCAGAGCAGCCGGTTGTGGTTCACCAGCTCCCGCTCGTGGACGGTCTGCTGCTTCGTGGCGAAAAAGCGGCAGAACTCCGGGTTTTTCATGGCCTCCACAGTCAGCAGAGCCAGGTCCCGGGCGCAGGAGTAGTGCCCGGCCGCGTCCAGCCCGTGGGCGTTGCGGAAGCTGGTGTTGCGCAGCCCCAGGGCGGCGGCCCTCTCGTTCATCCGCTCGGCAAAGGCGTCCATGCTGCCGGCGCAGTGTTCGGCCAGAGCCGTGGCCGCGTCGTTGCCGGAGGACAGCATCAGGCCGTAGAGCAGTTCCTCCACGGTGTAGACCTCCCCGGCCTCCAGCTCCATGGAGGAGCCCTCCACCTCCGCCTGTTCCTCCGTGACGGTCACGGTCTCGTCCAGCGCGCAGGACTCCAGAATCACCAGCGCGGTCATGATCTTCGTGGTGCTGGCGATCAGCATTCGGAGGTCGGGCAGGCGCTCATAGAGCACCGTGCCGGTGCTGGCCTCGATGACGATGGCCGACTCCGCGGAGATCTCCGGTTCCGCATCCACATCTTCCGCAGCCCGGGCCGTGCCGGGCAGCAGCAGGGCCAGCGCCAGCGCAGCGGCCAGCAGCGGGCGAATTCGTCTGTTCACAAGAAGCACCACCTTTCTGCGGTCGTGCTTAGTATGGGGAGCAGCGCCGTCAATTATTCCGCGTCCTTCTTCTTCACGTATTTCCGGATCAGCTCTTCCACCGTGTCGATGAGCTCGGGGGCCTTTTCGATGATGCGGTCCACCGTGCCGTTGGCCGGGGGCGTGACGTTCAGCATCCGGACGCTGCCCTCCCGCACCACCAGGAAGCCGATGGGCTCCACCCGGATGCCCGCGCCGTTGCCGCCGCCGAAGCCCAGGTCGCTGCGCTCTTTCATGCGGAAGTCGCTGCCGCCGGCGGCGAAGGCGTAGCTGACCCGGGAGACCGGGATGATGGTCACGCCGTCCGGGGTCTGGATCGGGGACCCCACCACGGTGTCCACGTTGATCATCTCTTTGAGCTTCTCCATGCTCTTGTCCATCAAAGCGCCGATGTTGCTGTTTTCCATAGCTTCTTATCCTTTCTGTTCCCCAGTTGTCAGCGCCGCCGGACTGTGCGCGGCGGAGCGTTTTTGTGCCCTGCGTTTCGGGAGATACCATTTCAACAGGCCCAGGCCTGCGCAGTTGACCGTGTGGAGCAGCTCCCAGAGCTGCCAGGTGAAGGCCAGACGCCCTTCCACGGCCATGGAAGCGCCGGGGGTCACGTCCGCCCCCAGGCGGATGTCCTCGTTCCGGACGCGGAAGACGCTGTGGAAGACCGGAGCCAGCGCCCCCAGGCCCGCGTTCAGGCGGCCAAAGAGCAGCACCGCGTCGAAGGGGTCGCTCGCCCCGGTGACCAGGTGCAGCGTCAGCTCGTCGATGCTGAGGTAGCGGCGCAGCCGTCCCAGCAGCCGGAACACGATGTCCAGCAGCTCAAAGATGTCCGCCAGCCCCAGCTGCGGGAAGCGGCTTCTCCTCGGCGTCGCGGCGCTCTCCCCTGCGGGGGCGGGCTTTTTCTTCTTTTTCTTCTTCTTTTTCGGCTTGCCCTCCGCTTGCGGCTTCCGGGGGGCCAGGGTCAGGCGCAGGAAGCCGACGCGCAGCTTCAGCGCAAAGACCCCCTCATAGTAGGAGAGATCCAGCCCCAGGGGCGTGATCAGCAGCAGGAGCAGCAGCACAAGCAGAATGATGACGACGGTCAGGGCAGATCCCCTCCTTTCCGGCGCGGCTTCGTTTCGGTTACGACTCCTGCCCGGCCTGTTCGGCGCTGCGCAGTTCGTCGATCTTGTTTTGCAGGGCGATGATGCCCTCGTCCGTGCCGGTGTCGGGCAGCTCCGGCAGCCCGTCCAGGGAGGACAGGTCCATGGTCCGGAGAAAGGCGTCCCCGGTGCCGTAGAGGGTGGGGCGGCCCGGCGCGTCCAGCTTGCCCACCGGCTCGATCAGGCCCCGCTCCGTCAGGATGCCCACGGTGTAGGCGCTGTCCACGCCCCGCACCGCGTCGATGTAGGCCCGGGTGACGGGCTGGAAATAGGCCACGATGGCCAGCACCTCCAGCGCCGCGGCGCTGAGGCGGGGGGGCTTGCGGGTCTCCAGCGCCCGGGTGACGTACTCCGCACAGTCCGGCGCGGAGCAGAGCTGCCACTTCCGGTCCAGACGCAGCAGCCGGACGCCCCGGGCGGGGCAAGCGCAGTCGCTTTGCAGCTCCGCCGCCGCTTCGTCCACCTGCGCCTCCGGGACGCCCAGCACCTGCGCCATGCGCGCCGTGGCCAGCGGCTCCCCGGCGGCGAAGAGCATCGCCTCCAGCGCGGCTTTCAGCTCCGTTCGTTCCATTGGTAAGTTTTCCTGTTCCATCTTTCGTTTATACCGCCTCTCCCGCGGCCAGGTTCGCGGCCAGCGCCTCGGCGTCCCCGCCGCAGAAGCAGAGATATACGACGCCGTCTTCCTCTGTCATTCGGGTGTGACCCAGGCTGCACAGCTCCAGAATCGAGAGAAAGCCCGCCACCAGCTCGCTGCGGCTGGCGCTCTCCCGGTAGATCTGCTGGATGGGAATGCGTCCCCCCGCCGCCAGGCGCAGCAGCAGCTCCCGGCTCTTGTCCCGGACGGGGTAGACGATGCGCTTGGGGATGAGCCGCCGGGGCTGCTCTGACTCCTGCGCCCCCTCGTCCTCCGCCGTCCGGCCCCGGCGCAGCGCTGCGGACAGGGCGTTCAGCAGCTCCCAGGGGGCGTGGTGATAGCGGTACTCCCGCGCCGTGCGCAGCGCCTCCGGCGGCTTGCAGAAGTAGTCCGAGCCGCGCAGCATCCGGCGGGCGAAGGCCGGGGCCACCAGCTGGACGGCGGAATAGACATCCCGCGCCCGGAGCTGTTCCAGGGAGGCCATCAGCAGCTCCAGCTCCCCCGGGGTCTCCGCCTCGGCGCTCAGCAGCATCCGGGTCTTGATGTACAGCAGATGGGCGGCCATCTGCACGAACTCGCTGGCGATCTCCAGGTCCATCTCCTTCATCCGGTCCAGATAGTCCAGATACTGCTCCAAGATCTGGGCGATCTGGATATCCCGGATCTCCACCTTGTTCTTACTCAGGAGCATGAGGATCAGGGTCAACGGCCCTTCAAAGTCCGCCATTTCCTCCTTGGAGCGAATCACGCCCGCCAGGTGGAAGCTCGGTTCCTGTTCCATAGTGTTTCCGTTCTCTTTGTTTCATTAAAATAGTGTCGTCCCCAGAGAAGCGCCCAGCTCCGCCAGGGGCCACAGGCGCAGATAGCACCACTCCACCGCGGCGGAGAGGGGGCCGACCAGCACGCCGGTGAGGGACAAAACGATCAGCAGGATCATCCCGTAGCGCTCATAGCGCATCAGCTTTTCATAGGCCGCGTCGCTGAGGAAGGCGAAGAGCACCTTGCTCCCGTCCAGCGGGGACACGGGCAGCAGATTGAACAGCGCCAGGGCCAGGGAGAGCTGCGCCGTCATCACGAGGGTGTCCGACAGAAAGTCGGCCAGCGCGGTCCCCGCCCGGTAGAGCGGCAGGGCGAAGACGCCGTAGAGGAACAGCGTCAGCGCCGTCAGCAGCAGATTGCTGAGCGGTCCGGCCAGGGCCGTCAGGGCCATGTCCCGCCGGGGATTCCGGAAGCGGCGCATGTCCACCGGCACGGGCTTTGCCCAGCCGAAGCCCACGGCCAGCATCATCAGCGTGCCCAGGGGGTCAAAGTGGGCCAGCGGGTTCAGCGTCAGCCGCCCGGCCCGCTTGGCCGTGTCGTCCCCCAGGCGGTAAGCGGTCAGGCCGTGGCACAGCTCGTGGACCGTGATGCACAGCAGCGCGGGAATCACCCGCAGCAGGATGTTCGTCAGCACCGACCAGTCCAGGCCGTTCCAGAAGGTTTGAAAGCTCGTCAATGCGGATACACCTCACAGATTTTATCATTATAGCAAAGGCGCGGGCAAAACGCAAGGCGGCAAACGCATTTTTCGGGCAAACGCGGGAAAGCGCGGGGGCGCGACCGGGGGGTTCACCGGGCGCGTCCCTGCGCTTTGCGGGTGTCGGGCGCAAAACCGTCGCTGGTCCAGGATAGAAGCGCTTGCAATCTATCAGGAATATGATATACTATGGATAGGATCAAATCAGGAGGTGTAATGGAATGAACATCAGACCGTCCACATCGCTGCGGAACGAGTATTTACAGATCTCCGCGCTGGCAAAGTCGACTGGCGAACCCATCTTTATCACGAACAAGGGCGAGGCCGACGGGGTATTTATGAGCGTGGAGGCCTTCGAGCAGCGTGAGAAGATGCTGGCGCACCGGGCGAGCATCCTGGAGGCCGAGCTGGCCAGGCTCTCCGGCGGTCCTACGTATTCCATCGAAGACGTTCGCAGCAGGCTGAAGGAGAAATACCGAAATGGCTGAGTTTCATTTGGAGTTTCTTCCGGCGGCCATGGACGACCTGGACCGGATCGCCGACTATTATCTGCGAGTAGTCGGCGCAAGCGCGGCGGAGCAGATCACGGATCAGATCTTGGAAACGCTGGAGCATCTGGAGCAATATCCCTATCTCGGCGCTTCCCATCCCGACCCGGTGCTGGCATCCATGGAGTACCGCAAAATTGTATCCGGCAATTATGTTTGCGTCTATAAGGTGATCGGGCACGCCATTGTGGTCTACCGCATCGTCCATGGCGCGACGGACTATCCGAAGTATTTTTATTAATAACCAACATCGTTTTCCGTCAGCCGGCAGATCAGCAAGCGATCTATCTTAATACTCATCCTGCTTCCATGCCCAGTTTTCGACCATGAAGTTCAGCTCCTCCCGCAGTTCTTCGCTGAATCCGTCCAAATCCTGGATCGTGATGATTTTATGGCGGAGCAGCGCAAACAGATGCATCCGCATGGTGGAACGGCTCATGCCCTCCAATATCACGCCCGGGCTTCGCTTGTCCCGCTTCAAACGTTCCCACAGAGCCCAGAATTTGTCAGACGCCAGCGCACTTCCATTCAGCATGACCTTGTATTCCTCGACAAGCTTTTCCATATAGGCTTCCTGCCAATTGGGGACTCGTATGCGAAACAGTTTCCAGTCTTTTTCGTGGATTCCTCTTGTCATAAACTTTCGCCTCATGCGTTTATTTTGCATTTTGGAAACTTACATCTTCACCTTTTTCAGTTCGTCCAGCATGGCGGACCTGCGTGGGAAGTCCCTGCGCCAGGCTTTCGCAAGCTCCGCAGCTTTTTCCCGTCCCTCCGGGTAACCATACAAACGCTTGAGCTCCTGCGCTGTTTTGGCATAGGCGCTGCGCGTTGAAGCCTGACGCATCTGACTGTCGAGGTGTTTCAGCAGCAGGTCGCGGACACGTTCCGGATAGACCTTCCGCAATTCTTTTTCATATTTCTGGAGTTCATATGAATAGCGGCTTGCCTCCAGCTCGGTCATCATTTGTTCCAACATTCCTTCGCTGAGCTGAAGTTCGCGGCGCAGAGTTCGCGTATACTCGTTTTCGAACAGCTGCTGCAAAAGCTGCGGCCATTGTTCAGCGGGGACGGCTTGTTTCAGTTCTGAAACGTATGTCATATCCCGCTGCGGAAAGCCAAAGATGTGCCGCTGCAAAGCGCTCACCCACGCCGATTCAGGTCCAGATTCTTTTAAGATGCGAATACGCCTGGAACTGTATTCTGACAAAAGAAACCGATCCTCCGCATCCATCCCTTCGCATTCTCGCAGCAGTTCCAGCGCTTCCTTCCATTGCTTTTCCGCTTCCAGTCGATCCAATTCCTGCTTGCGAATGAACGAATGTTTCCAGAAGGTCTGTCGATATGCATGGACTTCAACATCTGAGGCCCCGATTTGTTTCATCAACGCAATCCGCCGCGAAACCAGATGCTCCAGGGTGAATTTGTTTGCAGACTTGATTTGCCTGTCCAGCATGGCAAGGATCTTCGGCAGCAGCTTCGGGTCTGTAAAATACTCAAATAGCACCGGCCACAGAACCCCCTCTCCAACATCGCCGGAAAACCGACAGATCTGCGATTGAAACCAGTCCAGCATCTTTGCCTGATCCGCTTCCTGGGCAGGAATCAAAACCTCCCAATACTCCTGACATCTGGATGCAACATAGTCCAATTCCCCGTCGGAATCGTCAATTTCCTGTGACATCGCTTCTGCAAAAACCATTCCAACCAGGTCGAAAGCGTCCATAACCAGTCGGTTTTCCATGAGCGGCGCAATCGCTTCATTTAAATAGGTACAGAGCTCAGATGTATAATCTGATGCGTGGTAATAGTCAATAAAACCATGACGATCCGAGGCCCTACAGGTCATTTCATACAGATCCGCAGCCCAACGATTTCGGACCGATGCATCAACACGCTTCTTCCCTATGAGGGTAATGCGATCCCAGATATCGTTGTGTTTCTTCGCCGCATCCGTCAGCAGCAGTCGAAGCTGTTCCTCCGACAGTGCGCCGATCGCTTTTGCCAGGGCAGTGTCCCTGGTCTCACGCTTTTCCTGCCCCCGCTTTGTGATACATTCTACAAGCGGATCTTCGGCACTTTCGGTTTCGTTTGCTGCAAATAGCACAGCAGCCATGTGTTTGCAGGGATTCCCTTCCGCCGCGTATGGACAGTCGCAGTCCATCTGTACCACACGGTTGTTTTTGAGGACGATCTCCACGGAATAGGTATCGGTTCCCTCCACCGTAGCTTCGACGGATTGTTCGTCCATCGCCTCAATCTCTACCAACTCAGATTCGTAATACTCCTCCCCGCGGGAGAGAATGTGCGGCGCAAAAAGCTTTTTCCAATCGGTAATTTTCATGGATTCCCATCCCCTTACAATCCTGCAATGGCGTACACTTCAAAAGACGATAAAAAAGTCGCGTGTTCATAACCCAAATCCGTTATGAACACGCGACCTGGTCGGAGTGGCGGGACTTGAACCCGCGGCCTCTTGGTCCCGAACCAAGCACGCTACCATCTGCGCTACACCCCGATGTGTCTGCGCCTTTCAGACGCTCAATCAGTATAATGTCAAAATGACGTTCTGTCAAGCGCTTTTTTCGGGTTTCCGTTTTGGGCTTTTTTCGGGTTTCCGTTTTGGGGACACTGCGCGCTGCAAATCTTCTGCTCTTTTTACAATCTTCCGCAATTCTTTTTTGCGGAACGTGACTTTTCGATTGAAACGCACGGGAAGATGTGGTATACTGTATGCGGTCGCAAATCGGCATGGCCGAGGCGCGGGTACTCCCATCCATTATGAAAAAACTATGATAAATCGGAGGACATCACTATGGCTAGCGTGAAAGGCACCATCGGAACGATTCTGACCCTGGGCGGGCTGACCGCCGCCGCGTATGCGGTGTACAAAAACAAGGACCTGCTCATGAGCTTTGCCCAGGAGCTGCTGGCGCCGCCCCAGGAGGCCGCTCCCGAGGAGGAGCCCGCTGTCGAGGACTTTGAGGTCCCCGCCCCTGTGGAGGAGAAGGACATCGTCATCGACCGCACGGCGGAGGCCTGAGCCGCCGGAGGGCAAGCCGATGTACCAAACAGTGCGGAACCGGAGCCTGCTGCCCTGGTTCCTGATCAGCGCGGCGCTCGCCGCCGCGCTGTGTTTGCTGCTGTCTTATCGCGGCTGGGCCTTTGCGGGGATGTTCGCGCTCTTCGGCCTGGCCGCGTTTGTCGCGCTCTGGCTGCTGTTTGCGCTTTTTCTCGCGGTGCTGGCCGCGTGCATCGACCCGTCGGAGCCCCAGCGGGAGGACGCGCCTTTCTTCCACCGTCTGGTGGGCTACGGGATGGGGCTGCTTTTGGCCCTGGGGCGCGTGCGCGTCCATGTGCGCGGGCTGGAGAGGCTGCCGCAGCAGCGCTTTCTTCTGGTCTGCAACCACCGCAGCGGCTATGACCCCATCGCCCTGGGCTGGCTGCTGCGCCGGGACAAAGTGGCCTTCGTCTCCAAGCCGGAGAATCTGCGCATCCCCGTGGTGGGGCGCATCCTCCACCGGGACCGGGTCATGGCCATCGACCGGGAGAACGACCGGACGGCGCTGAAGACCATCCTCTTCGCGGTGGACCTGATCCGGCGGGGCGCTTCCTCCGTCGGCATCTTCCCGGAGGGCACCCGGGGCGGCGGGGACGAACTGCTGCCTTTCCGCAACGGCGCGTTCAAGATCGCCCAGCGGGCCAAGTGCCCGGTGCTGGTGGCCGTCATCCGGGGTTCGGAACAGATCCGCCGCCGGGCGCCCTGGCGGCGCACGGAGCTGTGGCTGGATTTCGTCTCCGTCCTCCCGGCGGAACAGGTGGCGCAGCTGAAAACAAACGAGATTGGGGACAAGGTCAGGACATGTATGACATCCGTTCTTTCCGCAGACTGCTGAAAAAAGAACAGGTCTGCACCATACCGAACTATATGAGCTTCGCCCGGCTGCTGCTCATCCCGTTCATCGTCTGGTTCTACGCCAAAGAAGCCTACGTCGTAGCGGTGGTTTTGCTGGCTGTGGCGGAGCTGACGGACGTGCTGGACGGCATCGTGGCCCGGAAGTTCCACATGATCACCGAGCTGGGCAAGGTGCTGGACCCCATCTGCGACAAGGTGATGCAGGGCGGGCTGGCGGCCTGTCTGCTGATCCGGCACGGGGACCTCTGGTATGTCTGGGCCTTCTTCGGGCTGCTGGTGGTGAAGGAGCTGAGTATGCTGATCCTGGGCGGGGCCGCCGCCCGGCGCACCGGACATATGGTGGGGGCCCAGTGGTACGGAAAATTCTCCACGGTGGTCCTCAACAGCGTGATGCTCGTGCTGTTTTTGCTGCCGAAGCTGCAGCCCACATACATTGCGGCGCTGCTGGCCCTGGCCGGGGCCGCCATGCTGCTCAGCATGGTGCTGTATACCCGGCTCTGGCTCCGCCTGATCCGCCTCGGAGACGGGGCGGAACCGGCCCCGGAATCCGAATCCTGAACCCCCTGGCACATCCGTTTTTGCCGGATGTGCCCGTTTTTTCGACAGGATGCTGAATTTTTCCCCTTTTTTTCGTGATAAATTTAGGAATCATCTCTTTTATTTTCCAGGCCGACTTGCTATAATGATGACATGGACAGTTGCGGATACGCGGCGCTGACGCCCCTTCCAGACACGGCTGCCCGACGAATATGAAAAAGAGAGGTTTATCTGACATGATCGCACACGGAAAAGATCTGAAGGTATTCGCCGGTAATTCCAATCCCGTACTTGCGCAGGGCATCTGCAAGGCGCTGCTCACCGACCTGGGCAACAGCGTCGCCACCCGTTTTGCGGACGGCGAATGCTCCGTCTCCGTCTATGAGCCGGTGCGCGGCTCGGACGTGTTCATCGTCCAGTCCACCTGCAAGCCCGTCAACGACAATCTGATGGAGCTGCTGGTCATGATCGACGCGATGAAGCGTGCCAGCGCGGGGCGGATCACCGCGGTCATCCCCTACTTTGGCTATGCGCGGCAGGACCGCAAGGCCAAGAGCCGCGACCCCATCTCCGCCAAGCTTGTGGCCAATCTGCTGACCAAGGCTGGGGCCGACCGTGTGCTGACCATGGACCTGCACGCCAGCCAGATCCAGGGCTTCTTCGACATCCCCGTGGACGACCTGCGGGGCTCCCACCTGTTCTCCTCCTACTTTGTCGAGCGCTTCGGCAAGGGCAACCCGGACGTGATGTGCGTCTCCCCCGACGTGGGCAGCGTGGCCCGGGTCCGCAACTTCGCCCACAAGCTGGAGGTCAACATGGCCATCGTGGACAAGCGGCGCGAGCAGGCCAACCAGAGCCAGGTCATGAACATCATCGGCAACGTGGAGGGCAAGACCGTCATCATGCTGGACGACATGGTGGACACCGCCGGGAGCCTCTGCAACGCGGCCAAGGCTTTGTCCGAGGTGGGCGGCGCGAAGGAAGTCTATGCCTGCGCGACCCACGGCGTGCTCTCCCGGGACGCGGTGGAGCGCATCGGCAACAGCTACATCAAGGAGCTGATTTTGCTGGACACCATCCCCTACCCCGCCGACAAGCCCGCCTGCGACAAGATCCGCTATCTCTCCGTGGCGGACATGTTCGCCGAGGCCATCAAGCACATCTACGAAGAGGTCTCCATCTCCACCCTGTTCGACTAATCCATTCCAACACGACCGGGCGGCAGCCGAAGCTGCCGCCTGATTTTTTCCAAAAGGGGGCTGCACCATGCTCTTTTCTTCCAAGAAGACCGGCGCGCCGGACTGGCTGGCCGTGTTTCTGGGCAATCCCGGCCCGCGCTATGCCGGGACGCGCCACAACGTGGGCTTCCTGACCGCCGAGAAGTGCGAGCTTGACACCGGGGCGCACATCCGCCGGGCGCGGTTCCAGGCGCTGACGGACCAGTGCCGCGTGGGGGACCACACGGTGCTGCTGATGAAGCCCCAGACTTACATGAACCTGAGCGGGGACGCGGTGATCCAGGCCGTGCGCTTCTACAAGCTGCCGCCGGAGCGGGTCATCGTGGTCTCCGACGACGTGAGTCTGCCCAACGGGAAGCTGCGGGTCCGCGCCCACGGCTCCGCCGGGGGGCACAACGGGCTGAAGAGCATCATCGCCCGCCTGGGCAGCGACCGCTTCCCCCGGGTGAAGGTGGGCGTGGGCGCGCCGCCCCACCCGGACTACGACATGGCCGACTGGGTGCTGGGCGCACCGCGCAACCAGGACGCCGCGGAGCTGGACGCCGCCGCCGCCCGGGCCTGGGAGGCCGTCAAGAGCTACATCACGGATGGGGCGGAGAAGACCATGAACCGCTTCAACGGATGAGGTATCCGAACATCGAAAAGGCCGTCTTTCTGGACCGGCCCAACCGCTTCACCGCCCGGGTGGAGCTGGCCGGGCGGACGGAGACCGTGCATGTGAAGAACACGGGCCGCCTGGGGGAGCTGCTGCGGCCCGGGGCGGAGGTCTGGCTGACGGAGCCGGGGACGGCGGGCCGGAAGACCCGCTATGACCTGGTGGCGGCGCGGAAAGCCGGGGGGCTGCTGGTGAACGTGGACAGCCAGGCCCCCAACGCCGTGGCCGGGGAATGGCTGGCCGGGCTGGGCCTGGGGCGGGTCGTGCCGGAATACCGCTATGGGGCCTCGCGGCTGGACTTTTTTCTGGAGCGCGCCGGGGGCGCGGCGTCCCTTTTGCTGGAGGTCAAGGGCTGCACGCTGGAGCGCGGCGGCCTGGGCTGGTTTCCCGACGCGCCCACGGAGCGGGGGCTCCGGCATCTGCACGCGCTGCGGGAAGCGGCCTCCTCCGGCTTTCGGAGTGCGCTGCTCTTTGTCATCCAGATGGACGGCGTAACGGAAGTCCGGGCCAATGTGCAGACCCAGCCCGCCTTCGGCGCGGCGCTGGCGGAGGCGCGGGCCGCCGGGGTCGGCGTGCTGTATCTGCCCTGCCATGTGGAGCCGGACAGCCTGTGCGTGGCGGGGGCAGCGGCGGCGGAGGCCTGGCTGAGAGGGGGAAGCTTATGAAACGCATCGTCTGCATCGGGGACTCCAACACCTACGGCTTTGACCCCCGGGACATCTTCGGGGGGCGCTACCCGGCGGAGCGGCGCTGGACCGGGCTGCTGGGGCGATCGGGCTGGGAGGTCCGGAACGCCGGGCAGAACGGACGGGAGATCCCGGACCGGGACCGGGCCATCGAAGCCCTGCTCCGGGAGGCGGAGCGGGACGGGGCGCCGGACTGGGTGACGGTGATGTTGGGCTCCAACGACCTGCTGCAGGGCTATGCGCGCAGCGCCGAGGACGTGACGGCCCGGATGGAGCGCTTTCTGCGGCGGCTGCAACTGCGCTTTCCCGCTGCCCGCGTCCTGCTCATCGCCCCGCCGCCGATGCAGCCGGGGGCCTGGGTGGGCGAGCGGCGGCTTGTGCGGGAGTCGGCCCGGCTGGGGCCCTGTTACGCGGAGCTGGCGGAGCGGCTGGGCGTCCGCTTTGCCGACGCGGGGGCCTGGGGCGTGGAGCTGAGCTACGACGGGGTCCACTTCTCGGAGGCGGGCCACACGGCTTTCGCGGCGGGGCTGCTGCGGCGGCTGGCGGAATGAAAAAGACGGCGGAAGGAGCAGATCCTTCCGCCGTTTCGCGCTTGTATCAGGCTTTGGGTTTCCCCTTGCAGTCCCGCCGGATGGCGATGGGGCCGCCGGGGGCGTCGAAGACCACCAGCTCGTCCTCCGCCGGGGCTTCGGGCGCCGTTTCCTCCCGGGCCTCGGCGCAGCGGCGCTTTTGTTCCCTTCGGGCAAAGGACAGCACCGCCGATGCCAGGAGCAGCAGGAAGCCCCCGGCAAAGGCCAGGTTGCGCACGGGGCCGTAGCCCTCCACCTGGCTCAGCAGCAGCCGGTCGGCGACGCTGAGAGCCAGGCCGCCCAGCAGCAGCCAGGGGATCGTGCGGCGGTTCAGGATCTTTTTCAGGGGCAGGTCGGGGAAGATCGCCTTGACCGCCAGCAGAAACGCGCCGAAGAGGGCGGCCAGCAGCAGGAGGGAGTTCAGCAGACCCCCCAGCAGCGGGGAGGCCGCCGTCCAGAGGGCGGAGGCGAAGATGCTCAGGCCGCTGCCCAGCAGCCAGAGCGGGAGGACGACCAGCAGCCGGACCGCCATGGGCAGGGCCAGGATGCGTGCGCGGACCTGGGCGCGGACTCCGCCCCGGCGGCGGGCCTCGTCCTCGTCGCAGTCCGTGTCCTGCGCCTCATCGCAGCCCGCGTCCGTCCCGGCGTCCAGGGTCTCCACCAGCGGCGGGTCCTGGCTCTCCTGCTGCAACAGCTCCTCCGGCGACTGGAACAGGCCGCCGATGGTCACCGCCAGCGCCGTGATCGCCGCCACGCCCCCGGCCAGCAGCAGACGCTTGCCGTGTCGGATGGTATCTTTCAAGTCCATAGGCAGCTCCTTA
>JAFYIF010000139.1 GCA_017538775.1 Oscillospiraceae bacterium
CTCCGGCATTCTTGTCACCAGCCAGAGATAGGCGATGAAGATGACGATACGGATCAGCCCTTCCAGCACGCAGCGCAGCACCAGGTGCATCTCCGACGGCAGCAGCTCGAACAGCAGGGCGGGCAGCAGGACGAACAGGCCCACCGCCAGCAGCACGCCCAGCACCAGGGCCACGCCCACCACCGCTTTTTCCGCCTTTTCGCTGCCCAGCTTGCGTTCCAGCCAGAGGTCCAGCTTGCTGGGCTCCTCCTGCTCCTCCTCCGGGAGCTGCTCGGCCGACCAGGTCAGGGCGCGCATCCCGTTCACCATGGAGTCGATGAACAGGGGGATGCCCCGCAGGAAGGGGATGCGGAGGATGGGGCGCTTGCGCAGCGCCTCCTCCTTCCGGACCAGGCTGCCGTCAGCCTTGCGGCAGACGATGGCCTGACGGTCCGGGCCGCGCATTAAGATTCCTTCGATCAAAGCCTGGCCGCCGATGCTGGTCTTGAAGGCGCAGGCCGTGGGTTCCTTGTTGTTTGACATAGTGTTCTTCCTTTTCCTTTACGGTTTGACGGGCAGACGCACTGTGACCAGCACGCCCCCCTCGCTGTGGTTTTCGATCAGGAGCTTTCCGCCGTGGCGGCTCACGATCTCGTCGCAGACGGCCAGGCCGATGCCGCTGCCCCGCTCCCGGCTGCTGCCTTTGTAGAAGCGCTCCTTCACATGGGGCAGTTCCGCCTCCGGGATGCCGGGGCCGTGGTCCCGGACCCGGACGACCACTTCCTCCCCCTCCAGATGCACGGACACGTCCACCGCGCCGCCTTTGCCGTGCTTCACCGCGTTGTCCAGCAGGTTCAGCAGCACCTGTTTGATGCGCTCCGGGTCCGCCTGGATGGGCGGGATGTCCGTCTCGTCGCAGGAGTAGCAGATGGAGACCCCCTCCTGCCGCAGCAGGCTGGAGTAGGTGAACAGCACGTCCTCCACTTCGGCCAGCAGGTCCACCAGGTCCAGATTCAGGTTGAAGCGCCCGTCCTGGATGCGGGTGAACTCCAGCAGCTCCCCCACCATCTTGGTCAGGCGTTGGGCCTCCCGGGAGATGATCTCCAGACCCCGGCGGCTCTCGCCCTGGATCTGGGGGTCGAAGGCCATGGCCTCGGTCCAGCCGGTGATGGCGGTCAGAGGGGTGCGCAGCTCGTGGGAGACGGAGGAGATGAACTGGCTTTGCAGGGCCTCCCCCTGTTCCAGCGCCGCGCTCATGGCGTTGATGCTGTCGGACAGCTCGCCCAGCTCGTCGTCCCGGACCTTCTCCGAGCGCGCCCCCAGGGCCCCGGCGCGGATGCGCTCGGCCTGGCCCGTCAGCGCCGCCACCGGCTCCGTCACGGTGCGCAGGAAGCGGCGGCCCAGCAGCCACAGTGCCAGCACCGCGGCCACGGCCACGGCCCAGATGAAGATCAGGCTCAGTTCCGGACGGTAGGCGGGGATCAGCAGGACGTAGACCGTGGCAAGAGCCGCGGCCAGGGCCACGGCCAGCGCGGAGGGCAGAAAGGCGGTGAGGGTCCAGCGCCGGGCCAGGGGCCAGCGCTGCGCGCCGCAGCGTGCGCGCAGAAAGCGCTTCAGGCGTTCCATTGGTAGCCGTAGCCCCAGACCGTGTTGATGCACTGCGGCGCGTTGGGGTCCTCCTCCAGTTTGATGCGCAGGCGGCGGATGTTCACGTCCACCACCTTTTCCTCCGCGCCGGAGTCCTTGCCCCAGACCTGGGTCAGGATCTCGCCCCGGCTCAGGGGTTTGCCGGGGTTGGACATGAACAGCTTGATCAGGGCGTATTCGATCTGGGTCAGGCGGATGCGGTGGCCGTTGCGGGTCAGGACCCGGGTACGGGTGTTCAGCAGGAAGGCCCCCTGCCGCAGTTCCTCCGCCGGGAGGGCCGGGGCGGCCTCCCCGGTGCGGCGCATCAGCGCGTCGATCCGGGCCGTCAGCTCCGCGGTGGAGAAGGGCTTGGTCACATAGTCGTCCGCGCCGCTGGTCAGGCCGATGATCTTGTCCATCTCCTGACTTTTCGCGGTGAGCATGATGATGCCGATCCGGCTGTCCATGGTGCGGATGCGCCGACAGACCTCAAAGCCGTCGATGTCCGGCAGCATCACGTCCAGCAGCGCCACGCGGATGTCCGGGTATTCCCGCAGCCGCTCCAGCGCCGCCTGTCCGCTGGCCGCCTCCACCGGCTCAAAGCCCGCCCGACGCAGGTTGAGCACCAGGAAGGAGCGGATGGAGTCCTCATCCTCCAGCACCAGGATCCGTTTCATCTCCACGCCTCCGTCCCCAGAAATCGTTATTTATCTATTATAGCACAGCCCGCAAAAAAAAGATAGAAAAACTTTTTTCGCCTCGAAGAGCGTCCCGGCGGCGGGCTTGACAGCCGGGAACGGCCATGCTAACATGAAACCCGCAAGCCCCCGGTGGGGGCCGGAAAGGAGAAGCCAATGTTTGAACTCATCCTCGCCGCCGCGCTGCTGATCGGCGGACTGGTGACCGCCGCCGTCACCAAGAAAAAAATCGCGGCCATCGTGGGGGCGGCCCTGGCCGTGGTGCTGTGCGTGGCCGCCTGCTTCCAGACGGTCCCGGCGGGGCACACCGGCGTGGTCACCACCTTTGGCCGGGTGGAAAACTACACCCTGGACTCCGGGGCCCACTTCGTCGCCCCCTGGAAAGTCGTGGTGCGCATGGACAACCGGGTGCAGAAGCAGACGCTGGAGCTGCCCTGCTTCAGCTCCGACATCCAGGAGGTCAACATCCGCTACACCGTCAACTATCAGATCTCCAAGGCCGACGCCATGACCCTCTACTCCAGCGTGGGCACCTCCTACTACGACACAGTCATCGCCCCCAACATCGCCGAGAGCGTGAAGGTGGCCACGGCCCGCTACACCGCCGAGGACCTGGTGGGGATGCGGGACGCCCTGGCCGCCGAGATCCAGAAGATTCTGGCGGAGAAGCTGGAGGTCTACCACATCGAGCTGGTGGGCACCAGCATCGAGAACATGGACTTCACCGACGTGTTCACCAACGCGGTGGAGGCCAAGCAGGTGGCCCAGCAGAACAAGCTCCGGGCCCAGACCGAGGCCGAGCAACGGGTGGTGGAGAGCGAGGCCGAGGCCCGCATCCGGCGCATTGAGGCGGACGCGGCGGCCTATGAGGTGCTGGCCAAAGCGGAGGCCGAGGCCGAGGCCAACCGGAAGATCAGCGAGTCCCTGACCCAGAACCTGATCGACTACGCCTACGCCAACGCCTGGGACGGCCAGCTGCCCCGGATCTTCACCGGCGCGGGCAACGGCGTGATCGTCAACGCCGGGGAACTGCTGCAGGGCGGAACGAACTGAACAAAGCACATCGGCGGGCAGGGCTTCCCTGCCCGCCCGTTTTCCGCGCTTGACGCTGGACTTTGGATACGGTATAATCGATATACGGCGCATAGTGCGCTGAAACTATGAACAGGAACAGGAGATGCACGCCATGAGCAAACGCGAGGAATGGGAAGCGCTGGGCTTTGAGGCTTACGACGCCGGAGAGCTGACGCTTTACATGAACGACGACTTCTGCACCCACAACGGCACCTGCGTCCGGGCCTATCCCGGGCTCTTCAACCCCAAGCGCAGTCCCTGGTTTGACCCCTCCGTCGCCTCCACCGAGGACATCGCCCGCGTCATCGAAATGTGCCCCTCCGGCGCGATGCGCTACATCTGGGAGGCCGAAAAGCGCGTCCGGGTCATGTTCGAGCCGGAAAACCAGCGCAGCGCCGCCTATGACGGCGAGAAGCTGGTGGGCATCTGCCAGCTCCGGATGGACGAGGGCGATGTCTGGACCGTCCTCCACACCGAGTCCGACCCCGCCTACGGCGGACAGGGCATCGCCAAGCGGCTGGTGTCGAAGGTCGCCAACGCCGCCCGGGTGGTGAACAAGAAGCTGCTCCCCCGCTGCAACTACGCCACGAAGGTGCTGACGGAGGACCCGGAGTTCCAGAAGCTGCTGCAGACGGAATGACCAAATCAGACAGGAAAAACCGGAAGAGGCTGGCTGGTCTCTTCCGGTTTTTCCTGTCTGATGCAGTTCCGGTTCAGCTCAGCTGGATCTGGCCGGAGGCGACGATGGAGTTCAGCTCCGTGCCGGAATAGCTGCCGTGGTAGTTCCAGGCGGCGGAGAAGCTGAAGCTGTTGCTCGCCGGGGCGTCGATCACGAAGCTGTACAGCGGCGTGGTGGTCACGGTCTCGCCCTCATAGTTGATGTTGGGGCTGTCGGCGTAATAGCTCCTGCCGTCCACCGTCAGCACGATGCTGTTCCAGAGCTTGCCGACCACCAGCCGGTAGCTGGTCACGGACAGGTCCACCCGCATTTTGTGGGCGCCCGCGTCGTCGGCATAGAGCCGCCAGTCGGCCCGCAGGTTCAGGCCGGTGCCCGTGTCGCTGCGAAAGCTGCCGGAACTGCCGTAGACGGTGGTGGGCGTCGGCTCCGGGGTCGGTTCCGGCGTCGGCGTGGGTTCCGGCATCGGCGTCGGCTCCGGGACGGGCGTGGGCTCCGGGGTGGGTTCCGGGGTCGGAGCGGGCATGGGCGCCGGCGTGGGC